>NZ_DAIPIW010000007.1:47189-64071 GCF_036770585.1 Yoonia sp.
TGGAAAAATGGTGGGCGACCCTGGAATCGAACCAGGCGTGAGTCGCCTCGAGGGAGTTACAGTCCCCTGCCACACCTTGCGGCCTGTCGCCCACTAAGGCGCGTCATTACCTGTGGCCCAATGGGGCGTCAACCGCAAATTCGCCCATTTCGCGCGGCCCTTCACAGGCCAGCCAATACCCGTTATCGCGGTGCGCAAAGCCAAAGGTGAATGGATATGAAAAAGCCCAAGTGGGTCATCGCCAAGGAACAGGCCAAGCGTGTGGCGGCGCAGGAAACCGTCTGGCTCTTCGGCCTGCATGCTGTGCGCGATGCGCTGCTGAACCCCGCACGCGAAAAGCTGCGTCTGGTCGTGACCCGCAACGCGCTTGAACGTCTCGGCGATGCGGTCGCGGCGGGCGGGCTGGCCCCCGAAATCTCGGACCCGCGCAAGTTCGCGGCCCCGCTTGATCCGCAGTCGGTGCATCAGGGGGCCGCACTCGAGGTGAAACCCCACAACTGGGGCAGCCTGACAGACGTCGCGCTGGGCGCGGGCGCGATGCCGCCGCGGATCATCCTGCTTGACCGTGTGACCGACCCGCATAACGTGGGCGCCATCCTGCGCTCGGCCGAGGTTTTCGGCGCCCGCGCCGTGGTGGCGGTCCAGCGCCATTCCGCGCCGGAAACCGGTGCGCTTGCCAAGACCGCCAGCGGTGCGCTCGAACGCCAGCCCTATCTGCGCGTCCGCAACCTGTCGGATGCCATCACCGAGCTGCGGGACATGGGCTATCTGGTGCTGGGACTGGCCGGCGAGGCAGAGCAAAGCATCGAACAGGCCGTGGACGGACAGCGCGACCGTCCCATCGCGCTGGTGCTTGGGGCGGAAGGTCCGGGCCTGCGTGAAAAAACCCGTGAAACCTGCGACATGTTGGTCAGAATTGATGCCGCGGGCGGTTTTGGCTCGCTCAACGTCTCAAATGCGGCGGCGGTCGCCCTATATGCGGTCAAAGCATAACAGAGGCGATGCGATGCCGGCGACCAAGATTGCGACCTGCTGCTATTGCGGCACCAAGGCGGCCCTTGTGCTGCGCGGCACGGACCGGCACGAACTGACTTGCAGCACGTGCGGCGCACCCCTGCGCGCGATGAAAAGCCTGCCGCAGACCGAGGCCCGGGCGGCAACCCCCGCAGCAAAGCCGCTGCGGCGCAAGTATGACAACACCCACACCGATCGCCACGCACCGCGCCCCCAAAAGCGGCGCAAGGGCAAGACCTTCGGGCGGCGCGCGCTCTCTGGCCTCTGGGACCTGTTCGAGGATGTCGTGGACGAGGTCTTCGACTGAACCGGGGCTGCACACACCCGGCTTCACATTTACATGAACGGGGCTGCATTCCGTGGTCCTGATCCCCATCTTGAAGGGTGAGGGCGCGCGCTATTGGAACTGCGCCGCTCCTTTTCACTGTCCCTCGTTCCAATACCTGCGCCCGGGCAACCCCGGGCGCTTTTTTCGGGCCGCGTTCTGGTCTAGGGTGCGGGCATGACCTATTCCGACGATCTTCTGCGCCGCATCCTGACCCGCACCAAGACGGTCGCGGTCGTCGGCGTCTCGGCCAACCCGATCCGGCCCAGCTATTATGTGGCCCGCTATCTGGGGCTGAAGGGGATGCGCGTCATTCCCGTCAACCCCGGTCTGGCCGGTCAGACGCTGCTGGGCGAGACCGTCCATGCCGATCTGGCCGAGGTCCCCGACGCGGTCGATATGGTCGATATCTTCCGCCGCTCCGAAGCGGTTCCGCCGATCGTCGACGCCGCGCTGGCGCGCTGGCCGCAGCTTCAGACCATCTGGATGCAGATCGGGGTCGAGCACCCCGAGGCCGCCGCCAAAGCCGAGGCGCGCGGTGTCGATGTGATCCAGAATCGCTGCCCGAAAATCGAATATCAGCGGCTGTTCAACGAGCTTCGCATGGGGGGATTCGTGACCGGACGGGTGTCGTCGCGGCTTTAGGGCCGATCCCGAACGCGGAAATTCGTCAGTTTTTTCGGCAAGTTGAAGGCCAACCTTCGTTCTTTCGGCGGGTTTCCACACGTTTTTGGGCATCACTTCGGCAGGTTCCCGCCGACCGGTTTTGCCCGACAGCTTCGGAATTGACTGTCTGCCGCAGTGCCGCACATCGTGACGTGTTAACCATGCATCGGTTGCTGTCCCTGTCCACTCCCAGAGACGTTGGTGATCCCTTGGAACAAACGCGCATACTCGGCGATCAGGCGACATACGTTCCGCCTTCTCCGGTTCTTCCCCCCGACACCCGCTTGCAGGACGGCAAGTTCCGCATCGACCAGCAGATCGGCGCGGGCGGCTTCGGCATCACCTATCTGGCGCAGGATTCCGGGCTCGACCGCACGGTCGTGATCAAGGAATGTTTCGCCGAAGGCCACTGCCGCCGCGAGGGCAGCCGGGTCGTCGCCAGCAGCGCCGGATTTGCCGAAACCTTCCGCCAGATCGTCAGACTCTTCGTCCGCGAGGCGCGCAGCATCGCCATGCTGAGCCACCCCAATATCGTCCGTGTCCATCAGGTCTTCGAGGAAAACGGCACCGCCTATATGGTGCTTGACCTGATCGAGGGGCGCGATCTTGCGGATATCATCGAATTGGGCGACCGAGAGCTTAGCCCCGATCAGATCCATGGCATCCTGGTCAAGCTGCTTGATGCCATTGCGCTTGTGCACGATCACGGCCTGCTGCACCGCGATATCTCGCCCGACAATGTCCTCTTCGACAAATGGGGCAGTCCGATCCTGATCGATTTCGGCGCCGTGCGCGAGGATGCAAGCAAGGTCAAGAGGGCGGCCAACAACATCCTGATCGTCAAGGATGGGTATTCGCCATACGAATTCTACAGCACCGGTGCCACGCAGGGTCCCAGCAGCGATCTTTATGCGCTGGGGGCGACCCTTTATCATCTGATCACCGGACGCGCACCTGCGGATGCCGAGACACGCTACCGCGCGGTTGCGCAAGGCGACCCTGACCCGTGCTTGCCACTGGCCGGGCGCTTCCCCGACTTCGACCCCGTGGTCCTTGAAACCATCGATGCCGCCTTGCGGGTCGATCCTGCCGCGCGGCTGCAAAGTGCCCGCGCATGGCTGACCCGCATCGAACAGGAACAACGGGCCGAACGGGTCGTGAAAATGGCATCCGCCGTCCCGCTGAAGAACATCTCGGCGCTGGTGCAGGAAACCAACCGGCTTCTGGACGCCCCGGACGAGACCGTCGCGGCAGATATCGCAGCCTCAGCGCCTGTGCTGACAAAGCCGGACTTGCCGCAGGACATCTATCGGCCGGATTGGGCGGTGGAATTCAATTATGAAACGGCCCGCACCGCCCGCCGCAGACCGGGGCAATCACATATCGCCGAGAAAGCCGCGCGGATGGCCAAGAAAGCCCAGCGCGAGGCAGAGGCCCGCGCCTTGCTGCGCCAGATGGATGGTGACGGCGGGCTGCCGCAGACGCCCCGCAGGCGCGCCATCTTCAAGGGGTTCTTCAGCGACAGCTACATCGTCCAATGGATGAGCATGGCCGTGCGCGCCCATTAACGGCCGGACGGGTCGCGGGCGGCCTTCTCTGCGATGCCCGAGGTGCCCTCGCGGCGGGCAAGTTCGGCCAGCACGTCATGCAGGCTGACGTCGCGCGACGCCAGCATGACCAGCAGATGATAAAGCACATCCGCCGCTTCCGAAGCCAGGCGGTCCCTGTCGCCCTTGACCGCTTCGATGATCGCCTCGATCGCCTCTTCGCCGAATTTCTCGGCGCATTTCTCGGGGCCCTTGGACAGCAGTTTCGCGGTCCAGCTGCCTTCGGGGTCAGCCCCCTTGCGGGCCTCGATGGTGGCGAAAAGAGCGTCCAGCGTCATGTCAGCCTCACGGGGATTCCGGCGGCGGCCATATGGGCCTTGGCCTCGCCGATGGTGTAGGTGCCGAAGTGAAAGATCGAGGCCGCCAGCACCGCCGAAGCCCCGCCCAGCGTCACGCCTTCCACGAGATGATCCAGTGTGCCGACCCCGCCCGAGGCGATCACCGGCACATCGACGGCATCGGAAATCGCGCGGGTGAGCGGGATATTGAACCCCGCCTTCGTCCCGTCGCGGTCCATCGAGGTCAGCAGGATTTCGCCCGCGCCCTTTTGCACGACCGTGCGGGCGAATTCCACCGCATCGATGCCCGTCGCGCGGCGTCCGCCATGGGTGAAGATCTCCCAGCGGCCCGGTGCGACGGTCTTGGCGTCAATCGCCACGACGATGCACTGGCTGCCGAACCGCATCGCGGCCTCGGCCACCACATCGGGATTGGCGACAGCGGCGGAATTGAAACTGACCTTGTCGGCCCCCGCCAGCAGCAGGTTGCGCACATCGTGGTGGCTGCGCACGCCGCCACCGATGGTCAGCGGCATGAAGCATTGTTCGGCTGTCCGCGTCGCCAGATCGAACATCGTGCCGCGATTTTCTTCGGTGGCCATGATGTCGAGAAAGCAAAGCTCGTCCGCGCCAGCGGCGTTATAGGCGATGGCCGCATCCACCGGATCGCCCGCATCCACCAGATCGACGAAGTTCACGCCTTTGACCACGCGGCCTTCGGCCACGTCGAGGCAGGGGATGATGCGGGTTTTCAACATGTGATGCTTCTAGGCTGCCGCTGCGCCTGCGGCAAGCAGCGGGATTCGAGTATTTTTCAGCAAAGCGAGGGGATCAGCGCAGGGCGGCCAGCGCGGAGGCCAGATCGATCGCCCCATCGTAAAGCGCACGGCCCGAAATCGCGCCCGCGATGACGCCTGTGTCCCGCAAGGCGATCAGGTCCGCCATTGACGACACCCCGCCCGAGGCGATCACCGGGATCGAGACCGCGCGGGCCAGATCGGCGGTGGCGTCGATGTTCGGCCCTTTCATCGCGCCGTCGCGCAGGATGTCGGTGTAGATGATCGCGGCGATGCCCGCATCCTCGAAGGATTTGGCAAGGTCGGTGACCATCACATCGGTTTCCTCGGCCCAGCCGCGCGTTGCGACGCGGCCGCCCCGCGCATCCAGCCCCACCGCCACCTGACCGGGGAAGGCCTTTGCCGCCTGCCGCACCAGATCGGGGTTTTCGACTGCCACGGTGCCGAGGATCACCCGCGCCAGCCCCTTGTCCAGCCAGCGCTCGATGGTGGCCATATCGCGGATCCCGCCACCCAGTTGGGCGGGCACGGGGCAGGCCTTCAGGATCGCCTCGACCGGGGCGGCGTTCACCGGCGCGCCCGCAAAGGCGCCGTTGAGGTCCACCAGATGCAGCCATGCGCATCCCGCCGCCACGAAGGCCCGGGCCTGTGCCGTGGGGTCTTCGTTGAAGACCGTCGTCTGATCCATATCCCCGTGCACCAGCCGCACGGCGTTTCCGTCTTTGAGGTCAATGGCAGGGTAGAGGATCATCGCGCGGGCCCTTGGCATGTTTCGGCGCGGTTCTACAGGGGCCGCGCGGAAATGCAACGTCTGGCCCGACCCAACGTCACACTTGATCGGAATCAGCGCATTTGCTGATGTGCCCGCCATCACTCAGGGAGGAAATGAGGATGAAGAGACTTTTGATCGCCGCAGCGCTTGCCGCCTTCGGCACCGCCGCCGTGGCGCAGGATGCCGCCCTTGGCACCTGGCAGACCGAAGTCGATGACGGGGCCTATGCCCATATCGACATGTCCCAGTGCGGCGCGGCCGTTTGCGGCGTCATCGCGCGCACCTTCAATGCGGATGGCGAATACCAGTCGGAAAACATCGGCAAGACGCTGGTCATCGACATGGTGCCGAATGGTGACGGCAGCTATGCAGGCTCGGTCTGGCGTCCGTCCAATGACCGCATCTACATCGGCAAGATGCAGGTCGCAGGCAACCAGCTGCGCCTGCAGGGCTGTATCGCGGGTGGTCTGCTGTGTTCCAGTCAGAACTGGGTCCGCGTCCAGTAGGCGCGGCACCATGTGACAAACTTCGGGGCCTCCGCATCGCGGGGGCCTTTTGCGTCCCGCCGGTGCCATTGACACCAACCGCGCCTTGGGGCCTGCTGCCGCCAAACCGGAGGCCCCCCGCATGACCCACTTCAAGGACGACCTGAAAACCCGCCTGCTGCGCTATTGCGCCATCGACAGCCAGTCGGACATGGACAGCCCCGGCGCGCCCTCGACCGAATGCCAGCATGTGATCCTCGATCTGGTGGTGCGCGAACTGACCCAGATGGGGGCGGCGGATGTCACCAAGACCGACTACGGCACCGTCATCGCCACGATCCCCGGCAATACGGACGGCCCGACCATCGGCTTTCTCGCCCATGTCGATACCGCGCCGCAATTCAACGCGACGGGCGTCAAGCCGCGCGTGATCGAAGGCTACAACGGCGGTGCGATCACCTTTCCCGACGACCCTGACCTGATCCTCGCCCCCGAGGACAACCCTTACCTCTCCGAAAAGATCGGCGACGACATCGTCACCGCCTCGGGGCTGACGCTGCTGGGGGCCGACGACAAGGCGGGCATGGCCATCGTCATGACCGCAGCACAGCACCTGCTGGAAACCCCCGGGATCAAGCGCCCCACGATCCGCCTGGCCTTCACCCCCGACGAAGAGATCGGGCGCGGCGTGGACCCGCGGCTGCCCGGGGATCTGAACGTCGCTTTCGCCTATACTTTCGACGGGGGAGAGCTGGGCGAGATCGTCTATGAAACCTTCTCGGCCGATTTCGCGGTGGTCAGGGTCAAGGGCGTCTCGATCCACCCCGGCACGGCCAAGGACAGGCTGGTCAACGCCATCCATCTGGCCGCCAAGATCGTCGATACGCTGCCGCAGGCGACCCTGACGCCCGAGACGACCGACGGGTATGAGGGCTTTATCCATGTGGTCGATTGCAACGGCACCGCCGATGACATGACGGTGCGCTTCATTCTGCGCGACTTCGAGATGGACGGGCTGGAGGCCAAGGGCGCCTTGCTGAAGCAGGTCTGCGACACCATCGCCGCGACCGAGCCGCGCGCCCGCATCACCTGCGAGATCACGCCGCAATACCGCAACATGCGCTATTGGCTGGAAAACGACATGACCCCCGTCGATCTGGCCCGCGCGGCGCTGGCCGATCTGGGGATCGCGGAAAAGTCCGTCCCGATCCGGGGCGGCACCGATGGATCACGCCTGACCGAACTGGGTGTGCCTTGTCCCAACCTTTTCACAGGGATGCAGAACGTGCACGGGCCGCTGGAATGGGTCTCGGTGCAGGATATGGAAAAGGCGACGGCCTTTTGCCTGCGCATCGCCGAACGGGCAGGGCGTGCTGACTGAGGTCGGGGTCGCGCGGTCTTAGTAGATCGTCATCAGCCCTTGCCAGTCGCGCGGCCCGAAGGTCGTGCCACCGCCGATGTCAAAGCCTATCTCGATGCCCAGAATGGAGGCATCGACGTCACCGATCAACTGATGGGCGCTTGCCTCGATATAGACGCCCTGGGCAAAGGAATAGCGCCCGCCCAGCCCGAAGTTCTGCCATTTTTTCGCGGCCGATGCCTCGTCGATGAAGGTCACATCGCCTGTGACGCTGAAACTGTTCGACAGGGCATAACTGGCGCGCGCCTGAAGGAAATTCGCCTCGTAGTCGAAATCACCCGTATAGACCGCATAGACACCCTCGATCCCCAGTGTGGGCGGGGAATAGACCACGGAACCCGCCACCACATTGTAGCTTTCACCGTCGAAATCCTCGGCCGTGTAGGACAGGCCGACAGCGAATTCCGGCGAAAAGGCGTAGCCAAGATGCAGCGTGCCCGAGGTGTAGCCGTCATAGGGTCTGCCGTCCCCGTAATCGGCGCTGACCAGATCGAGCTGTCCGATGATCGCGCCGAACAGCAACTCGCCCGAGGCGCGCAAGCGTCCGCTGGTGGCCCGATCCCCCAGCAACTCGGTGATGTGGTAGTCATAGGAAACTTCGGCCCCACCAAGCGAGACGGCCTGCGCCGACGCCGTGGTTGCCGTGGCCACGGCGGCCAAGATGCCAAGAACGGAAGGATAACGGGTCATGCTGTGTCTCCACGGTTGAAGGTGATCCTATGGATCATCTGATAGAAGGCGGCGGGGTCCGGGGCAAGGACGAACGCCCCTTGGCCCCCCCCCGCAAGATCAGCGCAGGCCGGTTTCTTCCAGCAGCCCCTGCCGCTTGGCCTCGTAATAATAACCGCGGGCATACCACATGACCGCCGCTTCCTCGTCGCCGCCCGATACCAGCCAGGCCCCGCGCAGGTATTTGCCCGCATAGCGCAGATTGGTCTCGGGATCGAGCAAGCCCTCGGGTGACCCCCGATAGCCCATCCCGCGTGCGGTGTTCGGGTGGATTTGCATCAGCCCCATGTAAGGTCCGTTGCGCGCCCATGGCCGATGCGTGCTTTCGCGGATGATGACGCGATGCAGCAGGCTGACGGGGATGCCGTGAATATCGGCATATTTGTTGATCAAGGCGCGCAGCTCGGGGGTTTCGTTGGGGTGCAGCGGGAGATCGGTCCTGCGGCGGCTGCTGACCTCGACGGTTTCGCGGCGGGTGCCGCAGGCGGCGAGGCTGGCAAGGGCGGTCAGGGCAAAGGTGCGGCGGGTCAGGGTCATCGGTCTGCTCGGTCAGGTTTTGGTCATCTTGACCCCAGACAGTGTCCGTTAACAAGAGGTTCCGCCACCGTGCAGACTTTCCCGACGTCATGCCGACGTGACGCAGACGCGGTGCAGACCGGGCACCGCCGCGGTTTTCAATCGTCAAATCAGGTGATTAGCCCGATTCACGGCGCCCAAAGCAGAAAATTGCCGATCATCCGCAATCCCGCAGCTTGCGACTTTTCGGGATGGAACTGCATGCCGATCATATTGTCCCGCCCGATGATCGCCGTGACAGCGCCGCCGTAGTTCACATGGGCCAGCCGCTGGGCCGCGTGGGTGACCTGCATGGCGTAGGAATGCACGAAATAGGCGTGATCCCCCGTCGCGATGCCGTCGAGCACCGGATGGGGGGTGTCGATCACCAGATCGTTCCAGCCCATATGCGGGACCTTCAGGCGGTCGTCCGAGGGGGTGATCCGCCGGATATCCCCTGCAATCCAGCCAAAGCCGGGGGTTTCCTGATATTCATGTCCCGTGGTCGCCATCATCTGCATCCCCACACAGATCCCCATGAAGGGGCGGGCGCGGGCGGTCACCGCCTCGACAATCGCCTCGGCCAGACCCGAGCGGGCGAAAAGTTCCGCGCGGCAATGCGGAAAGGCCCCGTCGCCGGGCAGCACGATCCGGTCCGCCCGTGCCACGACATCCGGGTCGGCGGTCACGATGATCGCGCCCGCGCCGACCTCTGACGCCATGCGTTCAAAGGCTTTCTGGGCCGAATGCAGGTTGCCGCTGTCGTAATCGACAAGAACGGTCGTCATAGGCTGCCCTTGGTCGAGGGGATGGCATCCGCCTTGCGCGGATCGGTCTCGACCGCCTCGCGCAGCGCGCGGGCGACGGCCTTGAAGGCGGCCTCGGCGATGTGGTGGGCGTTGAAGCCGTGCAGGCGGTCGATATGCAGCGTGATCCCGCCGTGGGTGCTGAACGCCTGAAAGAACTCGCGCACCAGTTCCGTGTCGAAGCTGCCGATCTTGCCAAAGGGCAGATCGAGGTTGCAGATCAGATAGGGCCGACCCGAAAGGTCCAGCGCAGACCGCACCTGCGCGTCATCCATCGCCAGATGGCACGATCCGTAGCGGCGGATACCCGTCTTGTCGCCAAGCGCCTGCGTCAGCGCCTGACCCAGCGCGATGCCCACATCCTCGACCGTGTGGTGGTCGTCGATGTGCAGGTCACCTTCGGCGCGCACGGTCATGTCGATCAGCGCGTGACGCGACAACTGATCCAGCATGTGGTCGAAGAACCCCACGCCGGTCCGGTTGTCATAAACGCCGGTCCCATCCAGATCGATGGTGACGGTGATATCCGTCTCGGCGGTCTTGCGGGTGATCGTTGCCTTGCGCATGGCGGGCACCTTTTGCTGGTTTTCGAAGGCTCTATAAGCCGAAATCGCGGGATTGGCCAAGCCCGTCAGAATCCGCTGTGGCTTTTCAGCAAAATTTAAGTGTTCGGGGTCTAGGGTCCCTGCAGTTGCCATTTATCAGGAGAATCCGATGAAAGCTCTTATCCTGCGGCAGGACGCGCAAGCGGCCACTGCCGTGTCACGAACGCTGATGGACAAAGGGTTCCAGATCCTATGTGTCGAAAAACTCGACGTCGCCCATGCGCTGATCCGCGTGGACACGATCGACCTTCTGGTCATGGACGAAAGGATCGACGGGCAACTGACCCACGCCATCGCGCTGTCGGGTGAGCGGAAAAACCCTTACCTCAGCGCGATCCTTCTGACCGACCGTCCGGCGGAAGAGACGGATGATCTCTACGCGCTGATTCCCGCGCTCTATGCCCTTGCGGGGATGACCGTGGGTGCCGATGTCATCGCGAAACTGGCCATGTCCGCGGTCAGCAATACCGATGATGTCATGGCGCGGGTGGCGCGGCAGATGGCGCGCGACAAGGCCGAGCAGGTCACAGCGCAAGCACCGGAAACGGTCGCAGCGGCACCGCTTGTTCTGGATGACATCATTCTGGCCGAAGAGACGGAAGCGGCCGACAAGGAACCGTCACCTGCCGATCTGGTCTTTGCCCAGCCCGAAATGGCCGCGATCCGTGCCCTGCGCCCGCTGACCCCGCTGGAACGCATGGACGACGCCATCTCGGCCGAGATTGCGGCGATCTTTCGCCGCGAAGGCCTGCCGGTGCCCAAGACCCTGACCCGCGTGACACCGCCCCTGCGACAAGAGGCGTATGAGGTGATGGGTGGCGCGATCTGATCGCAACGCAGCCGGACAAACAAAAGGCCGCAGTGAAAGCTGCGGCCTTTTTGGTTCCGAATTGGAGCGGGCGATGAGATTCGAACTCACGACCCTAACCTTGGCAAGGTTATGCTCTACCCCTGAGCTACGCCCGCGCTGCAATTCGTGATCGGTGATTTATAAAGTCTGATCACGCGTTGCAAGACCAAAATCACCGCCCCGCGCGATTTTGTGCGCAGGGCGGACGCGGGCCTATTCGGCGTCATATCCGCCGAAAATCCGCACGCCCTTCAATCCGACATCTTCGCTGTGAATGACGATTCCATCGCCCATCAGCAAGGCAAGGCCATAGGCCCCCGGTTCGTTTGTGGACAGATGCGCGTCAGGAGACGTCAGGTCGAGAACACCCTGATGGCAGGGGCTTTTCAGGATCGTCCAGGGCACGCCGCGCGTGCTGCCGGACATGGTGCGGTGCACATGGCCGCAAACCAGATGCAGATTGCCATGGCGGGCCAGGAGATCGAGAAAGGCATCACCCTCGGCCAGCTTGATCATATCCATGCCGATGATGCCGGTATCGAAAGGCGGATGGTGGATGCAGACGATGGCCTGACGGCCTGCGCGGGTCGCCAGCGCCTTGTCGAGAAAGCGCAAGCGCGTGTCACACAGCCGCCCCGCATGGTGATCGTCGGGATAGGGCGGTCCGTCAAGCGAATCGAGTGTGATCAGCCGCGTCTCGCCGATATCGCGCATCGATTGGACGAAGCCCTCCGCTTGGGGGGCGTCGGGGAAGACCTTTTGAAACGCCGCGCGCCGGTCGTGATTGCCCAGCATGGGGATCACGGGGATCGGCACGGCATCCAGCAGGGGTTTCAGGCGTCGGTATTCCGCCTCGGTTCCATTGTGCGTCAGATCGCCAAGGATCACCAAGGCGGCCACATCCGCATGGGCGGCGAGGGCGGCGTCCAGCACGGCCTGCAACCGCGCGGCAGGGTCAAGGCCGATGATGAACCGGCCCGCCTCTGTCATATGGGTGTCGGTGATGAAGAGCAGCTTGTCCAAATTGTCCCCACAAGCTGCCCCGACAGCCCCTATTCCAGCTCGACCAGCAGGTCCTTGGCGTCGATCTGCCCGCCCGCCTGCACATGCACGGCTTTGACCACCGCGTCACGCTCGGCGTGGATGCCGGTTTCCATCTTCATCGCCTCGATGGTCAGCAACAGATCGCCCGCCTTGACCGCCTTGCCGGCCTGAGCGGCGACGGTCGCAACGACCCCGGGCATCGGCGCGCCGATGTGATTTGGATTGCCGGCTTCGGCTTTCGGGCGGCTGATCTTGTCGGCCGCCGCCAGACGGTTCAGCACGCGGATCGTGCGCGGCTGACCGTTGAGTTCGAAGAACACCTTGACCTCGCCATCCTCGTTCATGTCCGAGACGGCCTGCAGGCGGATTTCCAGTGTCTTGCCGGGGTCGATCTCGGCGACGATCTCTTCGCCCGGTTCCATCCCGTAAAAGAACGTCCGTGTCGGCAGGGTGCGCACGGGGCCATAGATGCGGTGGCGACCCATGTAATCAAGGAAAACCTTGGGATACATCAGATAGCCGTTCAGGTCCTCGTCATCGACCGCCTTGCCCTCGAGCTGCCTGGACAGATCGGCGCGGGTCGCCTCCAGATCGACGGGTTTCAGGTGCTTGCCCGGACGGTCGGTGATCGGCTTGTCGCCTTTCAGCACCTTCTTCTGGATCGCCTCTGGCCAGCCGCCCGGCGGTTGGCCCAGATCGCCGTGCATCATCTCGATCACGCTGTCAGGGAAAGAGACATCGACCGCCGGGTCCTCGACCTGCGCGCGGGTCAGGCCCTGGCTGACCATCATCAGCGCCATGTCACCCACGACCTTCGACGAAGGTGTCACCTTCACGATATCCCCGAACATCCGGTTCACATCGGCATAGGTCTGTGCCACCTCGTGCCAGCGTTCCTCCAGCCCCAGCGACCGCGCCTGCGCCTTGAGGTTGGTGAACTGCCCGCCGGGCATCTCGTGCAGATAGACTTCCGAGGCCGGGGCCTGAAGGCCGGATTCGAAGGCGGCGTAATGCGCGCGGACCTGTTCGAAATAGTTGGAAATCTGGCGGATCGCGGCCACGTCCAACCCTGTGTCCCGCTCGGTGCCTTTCAGCGCCTCGACGATCGAGCCCAGCGTCGGCTGCGAGGTATTGCCCGACAGCGCATCCATCGCGCCATCGACACAGTCCACCCCGGCGGCAGAGGCGGCAAGCACCGTCGCGATGGCCGCACCCGATGTGTCGTGCGTGTGGAAATGGATCGGCAGGCCGATCTCTTCTTTCAGCGCGGTGACCAGTGCCGTGGCCGCGGCGGGTTTCAACAGCCCTGCCATGTCTTTCAGGCCCAGCACATGGGCGCCTGCGGCCTCCAGCTCTTTGGCCATGCCGACGTAGTATTTCAGGTCATATTTGGACCGGTTGGGGTCCATCAGATCGCCGGTATAGCAGATCGTGCCTTCGCAGACCTTGTTGGCCGCGATGACCGCATCCATCGCCACGCGCATGTTTTCCACCCAGTTGAGGCTGTCGAACACGCGGAAGACATCGACGCCGGAGGCCGCGGCCTGCGCGACAAAGGCCTGCACCACGTTGTCGGGGTAATTGGTGTAACCGACCCCGTTCGAGGCGCGCAGCAGCATCTGCGTCATGATATTGGGCATCGCCGCGCGGATGTCGCGCAGGCGCTGCCACGGACATTCCTGCAGGAACCGATAGGCCACGTCGAAGGTCGCACCGCCCCAGCATTCGACGCTGAACAGCCCATGCATCTTGGTGGCATAGGCGGGTGCCGCGCCGATCATGTCGATCGAGCGCATCCGTGTCGCCAGAAGCGACTGGTGCCCGTCCCGCATCGTGGTGTCGGTGATCAGAAGTTGCGTCTGGTCGCGCATCCAGTCGGCGACGGCCTCGGGGCCGAAGTCATCCAGAATATTGCGCGTGCCGGGGGTCACATCCGTGGTCTTCTTGACCGGCGGCTTGGGCGGTTTCACATCCGCCGCAGGGCGCGGGCGGCCAGCCGTCTCGGGGTGGCCGTTCACGGTGATATCCGCGATATAGGTCAGGATCTTCGTCGCACGGTCGCGGCGCTTGGAGAATTTGAAAAGGTCCGGCGTCTCGTCGATGAACTTGGTGTGGTATTCGTTGTTCAGGAACGTCGGATGCTTCAGCAGGTTTTCCACAAAGGCGATATTGGTCGAAACGCCACGGATGCGGAACTCGCGCAGGGCGCGGTCCATGCGGGCGATGGCCATTTCAGGGGTCGGTGCGCGGGCGGTGACCTTGGTCAGCAGGCTGTCGTAATAGCGCGTGATCACAGCGCCCGAATAGGCCGTGCCGCCGTCCAGACGGATGCCCGGACCGGTGGCGCTGCGATACATCTGGATGCGGCCATAGTCGGGGATGAAGTTGTTCTGCGGGTCTTCGGTGGTGACGCGGCATTGCAGCGCGTGGCCGTCAAGCTTGACGTCATACTGGCTGGCGCATCCCGTCGCCTCGACCAGTGACTTGCCTTCGGCGATCAGGATCTGGGCGCGGACGATGTCGATGCCGGTGACCTCTTCGGTGACGGTATGTTCGACCTGCACGCGGGGGTTCACCTCGATGAAGTAGAACTCGCCGCTGTCCATATCCATCAGGAATTCGACCGTGCCCGCGCATTCGTAATTCACATGCTGGCAGATTTTCTTGCCAAGCTGGCAAAGCTGCTCGCGCTGGGTGCCGCTGAGATACGGGGCAGGGGCGCGTTCCACGACCTTCTGGTTGCGGCGCTGGACAGAGCAATCCCGTTCCCACAGGTGATAGATATTGCCCTGGCTATCGCCGAGGATCTGCACCTCGACGTGGCGGGCGCGCATGATCATCTTTTCCAGATAGCCCTCGCCATTGCCGAAGGCGGCTTCGGCCTCGCGGCGGCCTTCGAGCACTTTTTCCTCAAGTTCCTTGTCGGACATGATCGGGCGCATCCCCCGACCACCACCGCCCCAAGAGGCCTTGAGCATCAGCGGATAGCCGATCTCGGCGGCGTCCTTCCTGATCGCGGCCATGTCGTCGCCCAGCACCTCGGTTGCGGGGATCACGGGCACACCGGCCGCGATGGCGACGCGGCGCGCGCTGGCCTTGTCGCCTAGGGCGCGCATCGTGTCGGCCTTGGGGCCGATGAAGGTGATCCCGTTGGCGGCACAGGCATCCACGAAATCGGGGTTCTCGGACAAAAGGCCATAGCCGGGGTGGATCGCATCCGCGCCCGACATCCGGGCCACGCGGATGATCTCGTCGATCGACAGATAGGCGGCGACGGGTCCCATGCCTTCGCCGATGCGGTAGGCCTCGTCGGCCTTGAACCGGTGCAGGCCCAGCTTGTCCTCTTCGGCAAAGACCGCGACGGTTTTCTTGCCCATCTCATTGGCGGCGCGCATGATGCGGATTGCGATTTCGCCACGGTTCGCAACGAGGATTTTCTTGAAGTCAGTCATGTCGGGTCCCTTTGCACTTGCAGCATTTCTAAGGGCCAATGGGTCTGGCGTCTACCGGATTTCCGAAAACGGGTCAGGTGGGACGCAAGCGTGCGGATAGCTGTTTCAAGGACCTGGTCCCCAGTTGCCCCATGTTGCTGATCATATCCTGCCGCAGGATATCGACCACATGCGCCGCCCCAGCCTGCCCCAGGGCGGCGAGGCCATAGTGGAACGCGCGGCCCAGCATCACGAAATCCGCACCAAGTGCCAAGGCGCGCAGCACGTCGAGGCCCCCTTCGATGCCGCTGTCGAAGATCACCGGCAGGGATGTGGCGGCGCGGATCTGGGGCAGCACCTCGATACTGGCGGGGCCGCCGTCGAACTGGCGGCCCGCGTGGTTGCTGACCCAGATCGCATCGGCGCCTTCGGTCTGCAGGCGGGTCGCATCGGCAGGCACGCCGACGCCCTTGACCACAAGCGGGCCGTCCCAGGCCTGGCGCAGATCCCTGAAATAGTCCCAATCCGGCGAGGTGCGCAGCTGATACCCGATATGCGCGTTCGAGGGCAGGGCGGCGCGGTTGGTCGAATAGCCTTCCATCAGGCGCAGGCGCGGCATGCCCATCCTGCGGATCCCGTTCAGCCAGACCGGACATTGCGCCGCCTGCAAGGCAAGGCGCGGGGTCAGCTTGGGCGGTTTGGTCAGCCCGCTGCGGGTCTCGCGCTCGCGCCGGGATGCCACGGGCACATCCGCCGTCAGCACCATGGTGGTGAAGCCCGCGTCCTTCACCCGCTTCAGGATATCGGCCCTGATCTTGGGATCGCGCGGCGGATAAAGCTGGAACCAGCCGTCTTCGCCCAAATCGCCCGCGACGTCCTCGGGGGCAGCGGCGGCGACGGTCGAAAGGGTATAGGGGATGCCTTCGCCTGCCGCCACACGGGCCAGAAGACGCTCGGCATCGGGCCAGATCAGCCCCGACATGCCGACCGGCGCGATGCCGATGGGCAGCGGATGGGTCTTGCCGAAAAGCGTGACAGACAGGTCCGGTGTGAACTCGCCATGCAGGATCGAGGGGTTGAACAGCACCTTGTCGAGCTCGGTCCGGTTGCGGGCCTGCGTCGCCTCGACCCCGGTCGCGCTGACAAGGTACTCCCAGACGAAATGCGGAATGCGGCGACGGGCGCGGGATTTGAGATCGGAAATGGCGGGGTAGCGGGCATGTAGGCTCATGGGCGGGAAGCTATGGCCAAGGCTGCGCGATTTGCAATCCTCGGATGCCTCCGGCGGGGAGTGAGTGGCGAAATAGAAACGATCCGGTGGATCGTTTCAGCCACGAACGGGCAGGGCCCAGTGGGCCAATAATGACGGGAACGAATATGGAACAAGCCTTTTCTCGTGAAGGGAATGCCGCTATGTCTGAGGTATGAGCAGTTTTTCCGAAGATGATGCCTTCGAGGCGGCGGCGGTCCCGCTGAGCCAGCGTGCGATGGCGCGGCC
>NZ_DAIPIW010000055.1:0-17043 GCF_036770585.1 Yoonia sp.
GCCTAGGCCCGGCGGCGGCGGCCGGTGCGGGCGCGGCCTTCGCCTTCTTTGACGGGCGCGCGATTGAACCTGATCCATTCGTTGCCGGAAGGATCGTTGTTGGTCAGGAAGTTGGCGGCGCGGATCGCCTCCATTTCCTTGCCGGCACGCGGCAGGGTGGACCCCAGACCGAAGATCTGCACGAAGGTTTCGTCGTCCATGTCCTCGGGCAGGATGATGCCGGCCGCCGCGACCTCGGCCCGTTTCTCGGCGATCTTGGTGGGGCCGATGGGCAGGGCGACGGGGTTCATGATCGCCGATGTCATCCCGGCGGTCATCGCCATCGGCAGGAAAGCGTTGTTGATCCCGTGACGGTTGGGCAGGCCGAAGCTGATGTTCGAGGCGCCGCAGGTGGTGTTGACGCCCAGTTCCTCGCGCAGGCGGCGGACAAGGGTAAAGACCTGCAAGCCTGCGGTGCCCATGGCGCCGATCGGCATGACCAGCGGGTCGACCACGATGTCATGGGCGGGGATGCCATAGTCGGCGGCGCGCTCGACGATCTTCTTGGCCACGGCGAAGCGCACGTCGGGGTCTTCGCTGATCCCTGTGTCATCGTTCGAGATCGCCACCACGGGCACATTGTATTTCTTGACCAGCGGCAGGACGAGTTCCAGACGCTCTTCCTCGCCCGTGACCGAGTTCAGCAGGGGGCGTCCTTCGGCGGCGGCAAGCCCGTTCTCCAGCGCGCCGGGGACCGAGCTGTCGATGCAAAGCGGCACATCGACCACGGCCTGCACGCGCTTGACCATTTCCATCATCAGGGGCGGTTCGACGAAGTTGTTGTCGGCATAACGCGGGTCTTCGGCCATCTTGTTGGAAAAGACAGCGCCCGAGTTGATGTCCAGCACCGTGGCACCGGCTGCGACCTGCGCGATGGCGTCGGCCTCGACCCGGGAGAAATCGCCTTGCTCAAGCTCGGCTGCGAGGATCTTGCGCCCGGTGGGGTTGATCCGTTCACCGATCACGCAAAAGGGCTGGTCGAACCCGATGATGGCGGTCTTGGTCTTGGATTCGACGATGGTGCGGGTCATTGGCTGTCCTTAGCTTTGCGATGCGGGCACGGCAGAGGTGCCGCCGTTGTCGATGGCCCATTGCGCATTGGTCTTGATCCCGCCCAGCGGGAAGAAATGCACATGGGTGATGTTGAAGTCGGGGTTGGCGGCCTTGTGGGCGGCCAGATCGGTCAGAACCTCGGTCGGCTCGTAGGGCAGCAACAGCTTGCTGACGTCCATCGCGCGCTTTTGCAGCACCTTCAGCGAGGGGCCGACACCGCAGGCGATGGCGAATTTGATCAGCGTCTGCAGCTTGGCGGGACCGGCGATGCCGATATGGATCGGCAGAGTGATGCCTGCCGCCTTGAGGCTATCCGCCCATGCGATGATCGGCTTTGCATCAAAGGCAAATTGCGTGGCCAGCGCCATCTCGGCGTCCGTGGTGTTGTTGAAGGCCTGCTTCCAGCGCAGCGCCTCCATGACGTTGTTCTGGGTGCCGTCAGGGTCGATGTCGCGGTTGCCTTCGGGGTGGCCTGCCACATGCAGCCGTTTGAAGTCACCGAAAAGCCCGCTTTCCAGCAGCTGCATCGACGAATGGAAATCGCCGTGCGGTTGGGCCACGCCGCCTGCCAGCAGCAGTGCCTGTTCCACACCGGCCTCGCCCTGATAGCGCGCGATCCAGTCGGCCAGCGTCGCCTTGTCCTTGATGATGCGGGCGGGGAAATGCGGCATCACCTTGTAGCCGTCAGCCGAGAGCCGCTTGGCGGTCGCCACCATCTCGTCGATCGGGGTGCCTTCGATATGGGCGATATAGACGCGAGTGCCTGCGGGCAGCAGGTCGCGGAAGTCCTCGACCTTTTCGGCGGTGCGCGGCATCACCTCGATCGAGTAGTCCTTGAGGAAGGTCTCAAGCTGCGGGTTCACGCCCGGCGTGGCGGTATCCTTGGATTTGCGGAAAGAGAGTAGGGACATCACGACCTCCGACAGGCGTTTGGGAAAGGGGGCGGGCGGTTTCACGCCCAACCGTCATTGGCGATCAGGGCCTTCAGGCGGTCCTGATCGTAGTCTGCGTCGATACGGGCGACGGTGGTTTCGGCGGCTTCCTGATCGGTGCCTGCGACGGGGATCGGATCGGCCTTGCGGAAGCCGGACATGTAGTCGTCCGACTGTGCTGCACCGGATTTCATCGCGGCGCGGTCGATGGCCTGTTCGAACCTTTCGGGCAGGGGCAGTTTCGTGCCACGCCGCCCACGGCCCACGATGACCTGAGCGGGCATGTCGCGCCAGTAAACGATAGTCACGTCGGCCATCTGATTCTCCGGTCTGTCTTCGCGTTCCTTCTACCATCCGTCCCCGTCAGCCGATGTCGGATTTCGACATGACGCGCGCGGTTGGCGACTGTGGACCCTGCCTAACCCATCCGGCAAGAAAGGGGCAGCAGCCGCAGTCGCAAAAATTCTCATGTCGATCATGTGCCGGTTTGACCTGCGGCATCACGTGTCTTGTGCAATCCCGAAGGCAGGCGTAGCTTGGTGCCAACTCGAAATGGAGGGCGTGACGAATGGCGCCCAAGCGTCCCAAAGGTGCGGGCGCGTTCCCGAAAGCGGTCGAAACCCCCGCGCCAACCCCGCCTGATCCGGCGTCGCTTTATGCGGCTTTGGATCTTGGCACAAACAGTTGTCGTATGCTGATTGCCCAGCCCAAGGGCAGCCAGTTTCATGTTGTCGACAGTTTCTCGAAGTCGGTCCAGCTTGGGCACGGGCTGGAAAGCTCGGGGCGGTTGTCGCGGGCCTCGATGAACCGCACGATCTCGGCCATGCGGATCTGCCGCGAGAAACTGAACCGCCACGGCGTGAAACGGATGCGGCTTGTCGCGACCGAGGCCTGCCGCCGCGCCCTGAACGGCGAGGCTTTCATCGCGCAGGTCAAGCGGCAGACGGGGTTGCAGCTTGATATCATCAAGCCCGAGGAAGAGGCGCGGCTGGCGGTGATTTCCTGCGCGCCGCTGGTCAGCGTGAATACCGAACAACTGCTGGTCGTGGATATCGGCGGCGGCTCCACCGAGTTGGTCTGGATCGACCTGACCAACGTTCCCAAACGCGAGCGTCCCCGCGCGATCATGCGCCTGCACGCCGGTTTCACATCCGACCCCGGGCCCTTTGCGGCGGCCAAGGTGGTGGACTGGATCTCGGTGCCTTTGGGGGTCGCCACCTTGCGCGACCAGTTCGCCGATGTCGAGGACGACGCTGCCCGCTTTGCCTTGATGAGCTGGTTTTTCGAGGAAAACCTCGAAGAGTTTTCTCCTTACGCGGCGGTGCAGGCGCGCGAGGGGTTCCAGATCATCGGGACCAGCGGGACAGTGACGACCGTGGCGGCCAGCCATCTGGGCCTGAAGCGCTATGACCGCACCAAGGTGGACGGGCTGCGCATGACCAGTGACCAGATCGACGCGGTGATCCGCGATTATCTGAACCTCGGCCCCGAGGGACGCCGCGACGATCCGCGTATCGGCAAGGACCGGCACGCGCTGATCATGTCGGGCTCGGCCATCCTGCAGGCGCTGATGCGGCTTTGGCCGACGGATCGTCTGTCGGTGGCGGACCGTGGCCTGCGCGAGGGGCTGCTCTATGCGCAGATGTCGGCAGATGGGGTCTTGGAAGACACCCCGTTTTAAGGGTAACTGCCCTTCATGGCGAAGAAACCCGAAAAGAAGAATACCTCTGGCCGTGGCCAGCGCGACCTGACCGTCAAGGTCAAGACGGCGCGCGGGCGCAAGCTGAGCTCGACCAAATGGTTGCAGCGCCAGTTGAACGATCCTTACGTCAAACGCGCCAAGGCTGACGGGTATCGTGGCCGCGCGGCCTACAAGATCATCGAGTTG
This sequence comes from Yoonia sp., assembly GCF_036770585.1. Classification (GTDB taxonomy): domain Bacteria; phylum Pseudomonadota; class Alphaproteobacteria; order Rhodobacterales; family Rhodobacteraceae; genus Yoonia. The sequence continues at coordinate 3,913 of NZ_DAIPIW010000055.1, forward strand.
GACGACAAATACCGCTTTCTGGTGCCCGGCGCGCGGGTGGTGGACCTTGGCTGTGCCCCCGGCGGCTGGTGTCAGGTCGCGGTCGCCCGCGTCAATGCCTTGGGCGAGCGATCCGGCAAGGCGCAGGGTTTCGTGCTGGGGATCGATCTGCAAGAGGTCGAACCGATCGCGGGCGCCGAGATCCACCAGCTCGATTTTCTCGAAGACGACGCCGACGACAAGGTGCGCGCCTGGCTGGGTGGCCCCGCCGATGTGGTGATGTCGGATATGGCGGCCTCGGCCTCGGGGCACAAACAGACCGATCACTTGCGGATCATCGCGCTTTGCGAGGCGGCGGCCCATTTCGCCTTCGATGTGCTGGAAGAGGGCGGCACCTTCGTCGCCAAGGTGCTGGCCGGAGGGGCCGAGGGCGATTTGCAAAAGCTGCTCAAGCAGCGGTTCACCAAGGTCGCCAATGTCAAACCGCCGGCCTCGCGATCCGACAGTTCGGAAAAATTCGTCGTCGCGACGGGATTCAAAGGGAGTGAAGTGAATGACCACTAGTTTCGCGGGCCTCTATCTGCTGCTGGTTGCCTTTTCCATGCTGTTTCAGGTGGCGCTTATCCTCGGCGCGCCTTGGGGGCATCTGACGCAAGGCCGGACCACGCGGGGGCCGCTGCCGCGCAGGGCGCGCAGCGGGGCCGTGCTGTCGCTTGTGATCCTGGCCCTGATGGGCGCGGCGATCCTGTCGGCGGTGGGCCGGTGGCCGGGCTGGCCCTTGTGGACAGGGTGGCTGGCCATGGCGATGTCGGGGATTGCGATGTTGCTGAACTGGATCACCCCCTCGGCCGCCGAGCGGCAGTTGTGGGGGCCGGTCACGACGATGATGTTCCTGCTGGCGCTTGGGGTCATGGCATTCTGACGCTTGCAGGGGATCAGGCCCGCACGATCCGTGTTCCCCAGTCAAGGCAACGGTTGATCAGCGCCTCGGACGGCACACGGTCGGTGACGAAATAATCCATCTGCGCCAGCGAGGCGATCTTGACCGGCGCCTTGCGGGTGAACTTGCTGCTGTCGGCGACAAGAACGGTGGCGCGGGCGGCCGTGATCACCTGCTGGCTGACGCGCACCTCTTCGGGGTCGAAGTCGAGGATATCGCCCGAAAGATCGATCGCCGAGGTGCCGATCACGGCGAAATCCACCTTGAAACGGTCGATCGCCAGCGCGGCCAGATCACCCACCAGCCCGCCGTCGGTGCGGCGCAGGCTGCCGCCCGCGACCACCACATCACAGGTCGGGTTGCCCGCAAGGATATTGGCGACGTTCAGGTTGTTGGTGACCACCATCAGGTTGCGGTGGGCGTGCAGGGCCTGGGCCACCGCCTCGGTCGTGGTGCCGATGTTGAGAAACAGGGACGCATTGTCGGGGATCAGCGCGGCAGTGCTGCGGGCGATGCGCTGCTTGACCTCGCGGTTCAGGGCGCGCCTGTCGCCATAGCCGATATTGCTGACACCCGAGGGCGGGACGGCCCCGCCGTGGATACGCTCCAGCAGGCCCGCCGCGCATAGCTGGCGGATATCGCGGCGGATGGTCTGGACCGCGACGCCAAGGACATCGGCACCGGCCGTGGCCAGCACCTTGCCGTCGCGGTTCGCCGTCTCGATCAAATAGCGATGTCGGGCAGAGGTTTCCATATGTTCGCTTTTAATCGAAAGCGAATGTCACGCAATGCAAAAGACCATATTGAATTGGATAAAAGGACATTCGGATCATATTCGGTTCCATCTGGGCGAACATCTGGGGTGCTCCGTCCTTGCGGCCTGTTGCAAGCTGTATCAGACGCGGACGCAGCAGAGCAGGGCAGATCATGACACCGGACTACGACCTTTTCGTCATCGGCGGCGGCATCAACGGCACGGGCATCGCGCGCGATGCACAAGGACGGGGGCTGACGGTCGCGCTGGCCGAGATGAACGATCTTGCCTCTGCGACCTCTTCGGCCTCGACCAAGCTTTTTCATGGCGGGTTGCGCTATCTGGAATTCTTCGAGTTCGGACTGGTCAAGAAAGCGCTGGTCGAACGCGAAGTGCTGCTGAAAAACATGCCGCATATCAGCTGGCCGATGCGGTTCGTGCTGCCCTACCACAAGGACATGCGGTTCGAGGGCGATACGCCGACCTCGAAGCTGCTGACGCTGTTCATGCCGTGGATGAAAGGCCGCCGTCCGGCGTGGCTGATCCGGCTGGGGTTGTTTCTTTACGACACCCTCGGCGGACGCGAGATCCTGCCGGGGACCAAGACGCTCGATCTGGCCCGCGATCCGGCAGGCAAGGCGATCAAGGGTAAGTTCGCGCGCGCCTATGAATATTCCGACGCCTGGGTCGAGGATGCGCGGCTCGTGGTCCTGAACGCCCGTGACGCGGCTGAACGGGGGGCCACGATCATGACCCGCACCAAGGTCGTCAGCGCCGCCCGCGTCGAGGATTATTGGGTGATCGTGACCGAAACCGATGGCGTGCAGGCCACGCATACCGCCCGCGCGCTGGTCAATGCCGGTGGTCCCTGGGTCGAAAACGTGGTGCGCGAAGTGGCGCGGCTGAATACCTCTGAAGGGGTGCGTCTTGTGCGTGGCAGCCATATCGTGACCAGGCGGCTCTTCGATCACGACAAGAGCTATTTCTTTCAGGGCGAGGATGGCCGGATCATCTTTGCCATTCCCTACGAGACGGATTTCACCCTGATCGGCACGACCGACAAGGAGCATGAGGCCCTGTCGGAAAAACCCGTCGCCACGGATGAGGAACAGGATTACCTCTGCGCTTTCGCCTCGCAGTATTTCGACCGGCCGGTGACGCGGGACGATGTGGTCTGGACCTATTCCGGTGTGCGGCCGCTTTATGATGACGGGGCGAAATCGGCCACGGCGGCGACGCGCGACTATGTGCTGTCGCTGGACAGCAACGGCGCGCCCTTGCTGAACATCTTCGGCGGCAAGATCACGACCTACCGCAAGCTGGCCGAGAACGCGCTGAAGACACTGACACCGCTGATCGGCGGGGGTGGGAACTGGACGGACAAGGCCCCGTTGCCGGGCGGCGATTTCGCGGTCAGGGATCGCGACAGGCTGGTGGCTGATCTGGAACGCGACTTTGCCTTTCTGGACCACGCCTGGGCGCTGCGTCTGGTCAAGGCCTATGGCACCGAGGCGCGGGTGATCCTGAACGGGTCCAAGACCGCCGCGGATCTGGGCCGCGATTTCGGCGCGACCCTGACCGAGGCCGAGGTCAACTGGCTGATGCACAAGGAATACGCCCGCACCGCCGAGGATATCGTCTGGCGCCGGTCCAAGCTGGGACTGCGGCTGTCGCCCGACCAGATTGCGGCGCTCGATGCCTATATGACCGCTTGAGCCTGCGGGCAGGGGCGGTAGTCTGAAAGAAATCCGGGGGGGGAGAGACATGACCTATATTCTGGCCATCGATCAGGGCACGACATCCAGCCGCGCGATCATCTTCGACGAAAAGATGCGCGTCAAAGCCACAGCGCAAGAGGAATTCACCCAACACTTCCCGCGCTCGGGCTGGGTCGAACATGATCCTTCGGACATCTGGTCGTCCGTCGCCTCGACCTGCCGTGGGGCGATCGAAAAGGCGGGGATCAGCGCGGCGGATGTGGCGGGCATCGGGATCACCAACCAGCGCGAGACGACGCTGGTCTGGGACAGAAACACCGGCGAGGCGGTGCATCGTGCCATTGTCTGGCAGGACCGTCGCACATCGGCCTTTTGCGAAGAACTGCGCACCGAGGGGTTCGAGGCCACGATCACCCAGAAGACGGGGTTGCTGGCGGACCCCTATTTCTCGGGCACGAAGGTCAAATACATCCTCGATACGGTCAAGGGTGCGCGGGAACGGGCCGAGGCGGGGGATCTGCTGTTCGGCACGGTCGACAGCTACCTGATCTGGAAGCTGACAGGCGGCAAGCGCCATGTCACGGATGCCACAAATGCCGCGCGCACGATGCTTTATGATATCCGCAAGGGCCGGTGGAGCACGACCATCTGCGACCGCTTCGGAATCCCTGTGAAGATGCTGCCGGAGGTCCTTGATTGTGCAGGGGATTTCGGCATGACGCGGGCCGATCTTTTCGGGCGTGAACTGCCCATTCTGGGTGTCGCGGGCGATCAGCAGGCGGCGACCATCGGACAGGCCTGTTTCAGCCCGGGGATGTTGAAATCCACCTATGGGACGGGCTGTTTCGCACTGTTGAACACCGGCGATGAATTGGTCGAAAGCCGCAACCGCCTGTTGGGCACCATCGCCTATCAATTCGACGGCAAGCCGACCTATGCGCTGGAAGGCTCGATCTTCATCGCGGGCGCCGTGGTGCAGTGGTTGCGCGACGGGCTGAAGATCATCCGCGAGGCGAAAGAGACACAGCCCCTGGCCGAAAAGGCGGATGCGGGGCAAGAGCTCTATCTGGTGCCTGCCTTCACGGGACTGGGCGCGCCCTATTGGGACGCCGAGGCGCGCGGCGCGATCTATGGGCTGACGCGCAATTCCGGCCCTGCCGAGTTCGCCAAGGCCGCGCTGGAAAGCGTCGGGTTTCAGACGCGCGACCTTCTGGAGGCGATGAAGAGCGACTGGGAAGGCCATGACAAGGCTGGCGTTTTGCGTGTTGACGGCGGGATGAGCGCCTCTGACTGGTCGATGCAGTTTCTGTCCGACATCATCGGCGCGCCGGTGGACAGGCCCACCGTGCTGGAAACCACGGCGCTGGGTGTGGCCTGGCTGGCGGGGATGCGCGCGGGGGTCTATCCCGACCAGCAGGGCTTTGCCGCGAATTGGGCGCTGGACCAGCGGTTCGAACCTCAGATGGATGAAAAGACGCGCGAGCGGCGCTATGCCGGCTGGAAGGATGCGGTGCGGCGGACCTTGACCTAACGGTGACCTAACGGCGCGCCAGGTCCCAAACGGCGAATTCTGCCGCGCGTTTGTCGCGCAACCTTGTTTCGACGTCGGGTGACAGGGCCAAATCCATCTTGGGCGAGACGTTCTTGTCCTTCAGCGTGATCTGCACATCCAGCCGCCCTTGCAGATAGGCGATCACCTTGTCCCATTGCTCATACTGGAACAGATGCTGGGCGCCGATCTCGCCGTCATTGATCGTCAGGAAGCGCGCCTGTGAGCCGACATTGGCGAAAGCTGCGGGTGTGCCCTTGCAATATTCCAGCACGAAATCGTCGAAACTGACGCCCGCCGTGCTGTTGGGCTGGCCGATCAGATCGGCCCGCGTGCGGTAGCGATACCAACTGCCCAGCCAGTCGATGGGGTTGCGGACCACGGCCATCAATTCCAGCTCTTTTTCGCCGACCTGTTTGAAAAGCGGTTTGAGGAATCGTTTGTAGCGGTAGCAGGGCGCGTGTTTGATTTCTGGCGGGTCGCGCAGAACAAGCGAGGCGCGGGGGGCCAAGGCCCCCTCGAGGGCTGTCGAGCCGGTCTTGGGGATCGACAGAAGGACCAGATTTTCTCTCCAGAAAACAAGCATTTGGTTCGGCGGTCCTTGCGTGGCTGCGGTTATTACTACGCAATAAACACATCCTTAACCACTCTTGATCCAATCTTCGTCAAGAATTTTTTGTTGCAATGTTCTCTTTTTGATCTCATTAAGGATGAGAACATAAAACGAACAAAAGCAGTGATTGCCGCCCGCAGGGCCGCATGAAATAAGGACAGGAACCATGGCAACGGCAGAACTTTTGAAAATGACGGACAAGAAGACCGCGGACAAGGAAAAGGCGCTGGAATCGGCGCTGGCGCAGATCGAACGGCAGTTCGGCAAGGGCTCGATCATGCGGCTTGGTGGTGAAAACGCCATGCCCGATATCGAGGCGACATCGACAGGTTCGCTGGGTCTGGATATCGCATTGGGCATCGGCGGCTTGCCCAAGGGCCGCATCGTCGAGATTTACGGGCCGGAATCCTCGGGCAAGACGACGCTGACGCTGCACGCGATCGCCGAGGAACAAAAGAAGGGCGGGGTCTGCGCCTTTGTCGATGCCGAACATGCGCTTGATCCGCAATATGCCAAGAAATTGGGTGTGAACCTGGACGAGCTGCTGATCTCGCAGCCCGACACCGGTGAACAGGCGCTGGAGATCGTGGATACGCTGGTGCGATCCGGTGCGGTCAGCCTTGTGGTCGTCGATTCGGTCGCGGCCCTGACGCCCAAGTCCGAGCTTGAGGGCGATATGGGCGACAGTTCGGTCGGCGTGCACGCCCGCCTGATGAGCCAGGCCATGCGCAAGCTGACAGGGTCGATCAACCGATCCGGCTGCATGGTGATCTTCATCAACCAGATCCGGATGAAGATCGGCGTGATGTTCGGCTCGCCCGAGACCACAACGGGCGGCAATGCGTTGAAGTTCTACGCCTCGGTCCGTCTTGATATCCGCCGGATCGGCGCGATCAAGGACCGTGACGAGGTGGTGGGCAACGCGACTCGTGTGAAGGTGGTCAAGAACAAGGTGGCGCCGCCCTTCAAGCAGGTGGAATTCGACATCATGTATGGCGAAGGGATTTCCAAGACCGGCGAGCTTCTGGACCTCGGCGTGAAGGCCGGTGTGGTCGAAAAGTCCGGTGCGTGGTTTTCCTACGGGGACGAGCGGATCGGACAGGGGCGCGAGAATTCCAAGCTGTTCCTGAAAGAAAACCCCAGCGTCGCGCTGGAGATCGAAGACAAGATCCGCGCGGCCCATGGTCTGGATTTCGACCTCGGCGGCGGTGATTTCGACACCGATACCGACGATCTGGTCGAGATGTAGGCTTTGCCTGACAGGGCTGGCCGATGTGGCCGCTGCGGCATGAAAGGGGGGCGTGGCAGGGGCTGCGCCCTTTCGGCTGTCTGCCGCGCCCTGTGCGGGACCTGATGCCTCCGGCGGGAGTGTCTTGGGAGAAAGAAGTCGAAAGCAGACCCCAGGGGCGGGTTCCTGCGCGCGCATCGCGACATGGCCCTGTGGTCACGCCTGCGCGGCGGTAGGCAAGGCGGCGTGGATCACAAAGAAATTGCAAGCGGTGCCATGGGATGTGGACAGCCTGCGGGCGGGCGGTTATTTCTCGCCTTCGATGCAACCTTTGCCGAAAGCCTGCCATGACAAGCCTTGCCGACATCCGCTCGACCTTCCTGAATTACTTTGGCAGGCAGGACCACGAGATCGTCGCGTCAAGCCCGCTGGTGCCGCGCAACGATCCGACGCTGATGTTCACCAATTCGGGGATGGTGCAGTTCAAGAACCTCTTCACCGGGGTCGAGACCCGCGATTATGCGCGCGCCACCACAAGTCAGAAATGCGTGCGGGCCGGCGGCAAGCACAATGACCTCGACAATGTCGGCTATACCGCGCGGCATCATACCTTCTTTGAAATGCTGGGGAATTTCAGTTTCGGCGATTACTTCAAGGCCGAGGCCATCCCCTTTGCATGGGAATTGCTGACCAGGGATTTCGGGATCGACAAGTCGCGTCTGATGACCACGGTCTATCACACCGACGACGAGGCCTTCGCCCTTTGGAAAAAGATCGGCGTGCCTGAAGACCGGATCATCCGGATCCCCACCGATGACAACTTCTGGCGGATGGGGCCGACCGGGCCTTGCGGTCCCTGCACCGAGATTTTCTATGACCACGGCGATCACATCTGGGGCGGCCCCCCGGGATCGGCAGAGGAAGACGGCGACCGCTTCATCGAGATCTGGAACATCGTTTTCATGCAGAACGAGCAGTTCGAGGATGGCACGATGCGCCCGCTTCAGATGCAGTCGATCGACACCGGCATGGGGCTGGAGCGGATCGGGGCGCTGTTGCAGGGCAAGCACGACAATTACGACACCGATCTGATGCGCGCGCTGATCGAGGCCTCGGCGGATGTCACCTCGACCGATCCCGATGGGCCGGGCAATGTGCATCACCGCGTCATTGCCGACCATCTGCGCTCGACCTCGTTTCTGATTGCCGAAGGTGTGCTGCCCTCGAACGAGGGGCGCGGCTATGTGTTGCGCCGGATCATGCGCCGCGCCATGCGCCACGCGCATCTCTTGGGTGCCAAGGATCCGGTGATGCACCGTCTGGTCCCTGCCTTGGTGCAGCAGATGGGGGCGGCCTATCCCGAATTGGGGCAGGGCCAGCGGCTGATCGTGGATACGCTGCGCGATGAAGAGATGCGCTTCAAGCAGACGCTGGAACGCGGGCTGAAGCTGCTCGATGAGGAACTGGCGGGCCTGCCCGCGGGCGCGGCCCTGCCGGGCGCGGCGGCGTTCAAGCTATACGACACCTATGGCTTTCCGCTTGACCTGACGCAGGATGCTTTGCGTGAAAAGGGCGTGGCGGTCGATACCGGCGGTTTCGATGCGGCGATGGCCGAACAGAAGGCCAAGGCCCGTGCGGCATGGTCCGGGACCGGTGAGGCGGCGGATGGTGCCGTCTGGTTCGATATCGCCGACACGCATGGTGCGACGGATTTTCTGGGTTATGACACATTGACCGCCGAGGGTCAGATCGTGGCCCTGGTGTCTGATGGCAGCCTTGTGACCGAGGCGGGCGGCACGGTGCAGATCGTTCTGAACCAGACACCGTTCTATGCCGAGGCGGGCGGTCAGGTCGGCGATGCCGGCACGGTCCGGACCGAGACCGGTCTGGCCGAGGTCACCGACACCAAGAAGGTCGCGGGCGTCTACATTCATTTCGCCAAGGTCACCCAAGGCAAGATCAGAAAGGGGCAGGGTGCGGAACTGTCCGTGGACCCGTCACGCCGGTCTGCCATCGCGGCCAATCACTCGGCCACGCATCTTCTGAACGAGGCCCTGCGCGACATCCTTGGCGATCACATCGCGCAGCGTGGCTCGTTGAATGCGCCGGACCGCTTGCGGTTCGATTTCAGCCACAACAAGGCGCTGAGTGCCGAGGAACTGGCGCAGGTCGAGCGTGACGTGAACGCGATGATCCGCCAGAACGGTAAGGTCGAGACGCGGATCATGACGCCGGATGATGCGCGCGCGATGGGGGCGCAGGCGCTGTTTGGTGAGAAATACGGCGATGAAGTCCGCGTGGTATCGATGGGGACAAAGCCGGGGTCGGGCAAGGGAAGCGCGGGTGACAGCTATTCGCTGGAACTCTGCGGTGGAACCCATGTCAGGCAGTTGGGCGAGATCGGGACTTTCGTGACGCTGGGTGACAGTGCCTCGAGTGCCGGTGTGCGGCGTGTCGAGGCGCTGACGGGGCAGGCGGCGCTGGCCTATCTGCGGGCGCAGGATGCGCGGTTGAATGCCGTTGCCGCGACGATGAAGGCACCGGTAGCAGAGATCGCCGACCGCGTGAAAACACTGATGGATGAACGCAAGGCATTGGCCAACGAGGTGGCGCAACTGCGCCGCGAACTGGCGATGGGGGGCGGGGCCAAGGCTGCTGCGCCTGCGGACACGATCAATGGGATGGCTTTTCAGGCGCAGGTCCTGCAGGGCGTGACGGGCAAGGACCTGCCCGCATTGGTGGACGAGATGAAGGCGTCGCTGGGCAGCGGCGTGGTGGTCTTGATCGCGGATACCGGCGACAAGGCGGCGGTCGCGGTGGGGGTCACGAACGACCTGACGGATCGCGTCTCGGCGGTGGATATCCTGCGGGCGGTCACGCCGGAACTGGGCGGCAAGGGCGGCGGGGGCCGGCCCGATATGGCGCAGGGTGGCGGTGCCTCGGCGGCCAATGCCGATGGGGCGATTGCGGCAGCGCGGGCCGTGCTGGCGGGGCAGGCATGAGCGCGCTTTGGGTCAGCCACGTTCTGGTGACCGACCCCACTCGCTATGCCGAATACGCCAAACGCGCGACGGTGGCGATTGCCGATCATGGCGGGGTGTTTCTGGCCCGTGGCGGTGACTACCGCCAGATGGAGGGGCCGGATCGCCCGCGCAACGTGGTGGCAAGGTTTCCTTCGCTTGCCGCGGCAGAGGCCTGTTACCATTCGGACGCCTATCAAGAGGCGCTGAGCTTTGCCCGTGATGCCTCGGTGCGTGAATTGTCGATCGTGGAAGAGATCGGCTGAGAGGTCATCGGGGACAAGGTGCCTTACGATAAGCCCCAGACTTTTCGAAAAGTCTGGGCAAAAGCCCGCGAAGGCTTTTGCACTATCGTCGAATTCGCGTTTCGATCGTGTCAGCTTGCCCTTGCCATCCGTTTGCGCTCGTGCGGGTCGAGATAGCGTTTGCGCAGGCGGATGGCGTTCGGCGTGACCTCGACCAGTTCGTCATCGTCGATATAGGCAATCGCCTGTTCCAGCGACATGGTGACGGGGGTGGTCAGGCGCACGGCCTCGTCGGTGCCCGAGGCGCGGACGTTGGTCAGCTTCTTGCCCTTCAGCGGGTTCACTTCCAGATCGTTGTCGCGGCTGTGCTCGCCGATGATCATGCCGGTATAGACCGCCTCTTGCGCACCGATGAACATCTTGCCCCGATCTTCGAGATTCCAGAGCGCGAAGGCCACCGAGGTCCCGTTTTCCATCGAGATCAGCACACCCTGACGCCGCCCGTCGATCTTGCCCTTGTAGGGGGTCCAGCCGTGGAAAATGCGGTTCAGCACGCCCGAGCCGCGCGTGTCGGTCAGGAATTCGCCGTGATAGCCGATCAGCCCGCGCGAGGGCACATGGGCGATGATGCGGGTCTTGCCGGCACCGGCGGGCTTCATTTCCACCAGCTCGCCTTTGCGGGGGCCGGTCAGCTTTTCGACGACGGACCCGGTGTATTCGTCATCCACGTCGATGGTGACCTCTTCGACCGGTTCCATGCGCTGGCCCTCTTCCTCGCGGAAGATGACCTGCGGACGCGAGATCGACAGCTCGAACCCTTCGCGGCGCATGTTTTCGATCAGAACACCCATCTGAAGCTCGCCACGGCCCGAGACCTCGAAGGCGTCGCCGCCGGGGGTGTCTTTCACCTTGATCGCGACGTTGACTTCCGCCTCTTTCAGCAGACGTTCACGGATGACGCGGGATTGCACCTTCTTGCCGTCGCGGCCCGCCAGCGGGCTGTCGTTGATCCCGAAGGTCACGGTGATCGTCGGCGGGTCGATGGGCTGTGCGGGGATCGGCACGTCGATGGAAGGATCGCAAAGCGTGTCGGCAACGGTCGCCTTGGTCATGCCCGCGACGGTGACGATGTCGCCGGCCTCGGCCAGGTCGATGGGCTGTTGCGACAGACCACGGAAAGCGAGGATCTTGGAGACGCGGAATTGTTCCAGCCGCTCGCCCTTGCGCGAGAGCGCCTTGATCGTGTCGCCGGCCTTCAGCGTGCCCGCCTCGACCCGCCCCGTCAGGATCCGCCCGATGAAGGGGTCGGCAGACAGCGTGGTGGCCAGCATCTGGAAGGGCTCGTCCTTGCGGCTGATCTGCTTTGGCGTCGGCACATGTTTCACGACCAGATCGAACAGCGCGTCGAGGTTCTTGCGTGGGCCGTCAAGGTCCATATCCGCCCAGCCCGCGCGACCCGAGGCATACATGGTCGGAAAGTCGAGCTGGTCGTCGGTGGCGTCGAGTGCGGCAAACAGGTCAAAGACCTCGTCCACGGCGCGGTCGGGTTCGCCATCGGGCTTGTCGACCTTGTTGACGACGACGATCGGGCGCAGGCCAAGCGCCAGCGCCTTGGAGGTCACGAATTTGGTCTGCGGCATCGGGCCCTCGGCGGCGTCCACCAGCAGGACGACCCCGTCGACCATGGACAGGATCCGTTCCACCTCGCCACCGAAGTCGGCGTGGCCGGGGGTGTCGACGATGTTGATCCGCGTGCCCTTCCATTCGACGGATGTGCATTTGGCAAGAATGGTGATCCCGCGCTCGCGTTCGATGTCGTTGCTGTCCATCGCGCGTTCGGTGATCGCCTCGTTCTCGCGGTAGACGCCGGATTGCTTGAGCAGTTCATCGACAAGGGTCGTCTTGCCGTGGTCGACGTGCGCGATGATCGCGATATTGCGGATATCCATGGGGGTCGTGCCTTATGGGGTAAGTTGCGGGGGCGATACCGTGCAAATGCAGCGATGGCTAGTCCCATTGATGCAAAAAGGGCGACCCGTTGCAGGTCGCCCTCTGTCCTGGCGTGGCAAAGTGGTCCTACATCGCCTTGTTGAGGTTCTCGTCGATCTTTTCGAGAAAGCCCGTCGTCGTCAGCCAGCCCTGATCGGGGCCGACCAGCAGGGCGAGGTCCTTGGTCATGAAACCGCTTTCGACCGTGTCCACCACGACCTTTTCCAGCGTCTCGGCAAAAGCCATCAGCTGCGCGTTCTTATCCAGCTTGGCGCGATGCTTCAGCCCGCCGGTCCATGCAAAGATCGAGGCGATCGAATTGGTCGAGGTCGCTTGCCCCGCCTGATGCTGGCGGTAGTGGCGGGTGACGGTGCCATGGGCGGCTTCGGCCTCGACGATCTTGCCGTCGGGGGTCATCAGTTGCGAGGTCATGAGGCCAAGCGAGCCGAAACCCTGCGCGACCGTATCCGACTGCACGTCGCCGTCATAGTTCTTGCAGGCCCAGACGAATTTGCCCGACCATTTCATCGCGGATGCCACCATATCGTCGATCAGCCGGTGTTCGTACCAGATGTTCTGCGCCTTGAATTTGTCCGCGAACTCGGCCTCGTAGACCTCTTGGAAGATATCCTTGAAGCGTCCGTCATAGGCTTTCAGGATCGTGTTCTTTGTCGACAGATAGACAGGCCAGCCAAGGTTCAGACCATAGTTGAACGATGCCCGCGCGAAGTCGTAGATCGAGGCATCGAGGTTATACATCCCCATCGCCACCCCGGCCGAGGGGGCGTCGAAGACCTCTTTCTCGATCACGGTGCCGTCCTCGCCCACGAATTTCATCGTCAGCTTGCCGGGGCCGGGCATCAGGAAATCGGTGGCCTTATACTGATCCCCGAAGGCGTGGCGTCCGATCACGATGGGGTCGGTCCAGCCGGGCACCAGACGCGGGACGTTGCGGCAGATGATCGGCGCGCGGAAGACGACACCGCCAAGGATGTTGCGGATCGTGCCGTTCGGGCTGCGCCACATCTTCTTGAGGTTGAATTCCTCCATCCGCGCCTCATCGGGGGTGATGGTGGCGCATTTCACGCCGACGCCG
>NZ_DAIPIW010000056.1:0-17015 GCF_036770585.1 Yoonia sp.
GCCCGCCAGCATCGCTGACGGGCCCTCTGGTTTCGGTCAGAAGGGGTCTTATTCGACCTCTTCCTCTTTCTTCAGTTCTTCGCCGGTTTCCTGATTGACCATCTTCATGGCCAACCGGACCTTGCCGCGATCATCGAAGCCCAAAAGCTTGACCCAGACTTCCTGACCTTCCTTCAGCACATCGGAAGGATGGTTCAGGCGGCGGTTTTCGATCTGGGAGACATGCACCAGACCGTCGCGCTTGCCGAAGAAGTTCACGAAGGCGCCGAAGTCCACGACCTTGACGACCGTGCCCTTGTAGATCTGCCCTTCTTCCGGCTCGGCCACGATCGAATAGATCATGTCGTAGGCACGTTTGATCGCCTCGGCATCGTTGGATGCCAGCTTGATCACGCCATCGTCGTTGATGTCGACCTTGGCGCCGGATGTTTCCACGATCTCGCGGATGACCTTGCCGCCCGAGCCGATCACTTCGCGGATCTTGTCGGCCGGAATGGTCATCGTTTCGATCTTGGGCGCATGGACGCTGAACTCGTTTGCGCCGGTCAGGGCCTTGCTCATCTCGTTGAGGATGTGCAGACGTCCGGCTTTCGCCTGTTCCAACGCCTTTTTCATGATCTCGGGCGTGATGCCTGCGATCTTGATATCCATCTGCAGCGAGGTGATCCCCTTTTCGGTGCCCGCAACCTTGAAGTCCATGTCGCCGAGGTGATCTTCGTCACCAAGGATGTCGGACAGAACGGCGTAGGAGCCGTCGTCTTCCATCACCAGACCCATCGCCACACCGGCAACCGGTGCTTTCAGCGGCACACCGGCGTCCATCATCGACAAAGAGCCGCCGCAGACGGATGCCATCGAGGATGACCCGTTGGATTCCGTGATCTCGGAAACGACCCGGATCGTGTAGGGGAAGTCGGTCGGCGCTGGCAGAACCGCCTGAAGCGCACGCCAGGCCAGTTTGCCGTGACCGATTTCGCGCCGACCCGGAGGGCCGACACGGCCCGCCTCGCCCACCGAATAGGGGGGGAAGTTGTAGTGCAGCATGAAGTTGGCTTTGTACATGCCGGTCAGCGCATCGACCATCTGTTCGTCGTCGCCGGTGCCAAGGGTGGTCACGACCAGACCTTGGGTCTCGCCACGGGTGAACAGGGCGGACCCATGCGTGCGCGGCAGGATGCCCGTTTCCGAGACGATCGGGCGGATTTCGTCCAAGGCGCGACCGTCGATGCGGCGGCCATGCTTGACCACGTCACCGCGCAGCACAGCCGATTCCAGCTTTTTCAGGGCAGGCCCGAGGTTCGCATCTTCCTGCTGTTCCTCGGTCAGGCTTTCGATGATCTCGGCCTTCACGGAGGCCACGGCGGTGGTGCGTTCCTGCTTGTCCGTGATCGCATAAGCGGCGCGCATCTTGTCCTCGCCAGCGGCTTTCACAGCCGCGTAGAGGTCCGAATAGTCGGGCGCGTCGAATTGGAACGGCTCTTTCGCGGCATCTTCGGCCAGATCGATGATCAGGTCGATGACCGGCTGGATTTGTGCGTGCGCGAAGGTCACGGCACCCAGCATTTCGTCCTCGGACAGCTCGTAAGCTTCCGATTCCACCATCATCACGGCGTCCTTGGTGCCTGCGACCACAAGGTCCAGACGCTGATCGGGGTTCATGCGCAGGTTGTGCATGTCGTCGATTTCAGGGTTCAGGATGTATTCGCCATCCTCGAAACCGACGCGGCAAGCTGCGATCGGGCCCATGAACGGCGCGCCCGAGATCGTCAGCGCAGCAGAGGCTGCGATCATCGCGACCATATCGGGATCGTTGACCATGTCGTGGCTCAGCACGGTGCACATCACCAGAACTTCGTTCTTGAAGCCCGGGGCGAACAGCGGACGGATCGGACGGTCGATCAGGCGGGCGGTCAGCGTCTCTTTTTCGGTCGGACGCGCCTCGCGCTTGAAAAAGCCGCCGGGCACTTTGCCTGCGGCATAGTATTTTTCCTGATAATGGACGGTCAGCGGAAAGAAGTCCTGACCCGGCTTTTGCGATTTGGCGAATGTCACGTTGGCCATGACAGAGGTTTCGCCCAAGGTTGCGATGACAGAGCCATCGGCCTGACGGGCGACCTTGCCCGTTTCCAGTGTCAGCGTTTCCTCGCCCCACTGGATTGATTTTTTCACTTCGTTGAACATTGTGTTTTCCTAGTTGGCCCATATGGCCTTTTACGTAGGGGGCGTATTCCCCCTCATCCCGGTATCTTGTTAAGGCGCTGGGATGCGGGCGCCGCTTCTTCCAAGATGGGCGGGCCATAACGCAGATCATGCGGTTTGGGAAGGGATAGTTGCGGGGGTGCGCCTATGCGCCATCCCCCAAAGCGGCCACAAGCGCCCGCGCCAGCGGAAGCGGCGAATAGCCCAGCCGCGAGGGTGTCAGCCCAAGCCGCACCAGAACCAGATCGCGGGAGGGAAAGACGCCGACCCACTGCCCGTCATGGCCCCGCAGCCAGACCGCATCCTCGAAAGGCGGCTGGCCGCTTGCCGCTTCACGCCAAAGATGTCCGCGCGCATAGGCCCCGTTCGCGCTTTCGACCGGCTCGACCATCCAGTCTGTGAACCCTTCCGGCAGGATTTGCGCGCCGTTCCACGTGCCGCCCTGCAACAGGAACTGCCCGAAACGCGCCCAATCGCGGGCGGTTGCATACATATAGCTGGACCCCACGAAGGTATCCGCCGCATCGGCTTCCAGAACGGCCGAGGTCATGCCGAGCGGCCCGAAGATCGCCGCGCGGGGATAGGTCAGCGCGGTCTGCCCCACCCGATCCTGCCAGACCCGCGACAAGATCGTCGACGTGCCGGACGAGTAGGTGAAAGCCGTCCCGATGGCCGCATCAAGCGGTTTGCCGGACGCAAAACCCGCCATGTCGTCGCTGAGATAAAGCATCCGTGTCACGTCCGAGACGTTTCCGTAACCCTCGTTCCATTCCAGCCCGCTGGACATCGCCAGCATGTCGCGCACCGTTATGCCCGCCCGAGCGTCCTGATCCCATGGCGCGAAAGATCCGGTCAGCGGATCATCGAGGCTCATCTCGCCGGCTTGGATCAGCGACCCGATGATCGCCGCCGTCACCGTCTTGGTCATCGACCAGCCAAGAAGCGGGGTGTCCGGGCTGAACCCTGCGGCATAGGTTTCGCCGATGATCTGCCCGTCCTTGACCACGACAATGGCGCGATACCCGTCCCCAAGCAGGGCAGGGTCCGAGAGGATCGCGGAAATCGCGGGGTCTTGTGACAGGCTGACATCATTGCCTTGTGGCCAAGATCCGTCAGGCGCAGCAAGGTCTGCTGTCACGGTCGCATCGCTCAGGTCGGTATCATGCAGGTTGGCGCAGCCCAGCCCCGCGCGATATTGCGCGGTCGCGTGGGCGGCAAAGCCGAAAAGACGGGCCGAGACGGATTGCGCCGCCTGATCGACGCTGACCGAGACATAGCCAAGCAGCGGATGCCCCGGGGCCTGCACATCGACCCTCAGCACCTCGTCCGCATCGCGGCTGGAAATGAAGACGCTGGAACAGACGACCTTGGCCGCATAGTTGGTGCCGACCCTCAGCAGGTCGGGCGGGGCGAACCGCAGGTAGCCCGCAAGGCCTGTGGCGATCAGGGCAATAGCGATGAAGGTGAATTTGACTGCCTTGGCCACTGCGCACTTCGGCCCGGGGGCCGCCTCTTGTTGCTCTTCCCTTGGGGAAACCTAATCTGCCGGATGATCATCGCGCCAGTGAGACGTCGCGTCCGGCAGCCCCCCGCAACAAAAAACGCCCACCGGATGGCGGGCGCTTTCGTGAAGTCCTGTGGCGGCGCTTAGCGGCGCAGACCCAGCTTTTCGATCAGGGCCTGATAGCGGGCTTCGTCCTTTGACTTGGTGTAGTCCAGAAGCTTGCGGCGCAGGGCAACCATTTTCAACAGACCACGGCGGCCGTGGTTGTCTTTCTTGTGCGTCTTGAAGTGTTCCGTCAGCGTCGCGATGCGGCTGGACAGGATGGCGACCTGCACTTCAGGCGAACCGGTGTCGCCTTCCTTGGTCGCGAATTCCTTCAGGATGCGGGCTTTTTCTTCAGCAGTAATCGACATCGGGGTCTCCTTATCGGTCAAGGGTTGATGGCGCGATCCGGGATGTCGTCCAGAAAGGCCCATGGAGGCTCCGGCAGGGGGATTCCCTGCGCGGATGCGTGCGTTTAGGGGGAATCGCTGCAAAAGAAAAGGGGTTTCTCAGGCGGCGATCAGCCTGATCTGCGCAAGGTCGAGCCTGTCGATGTTTTCGAAGGTCGCAACCAGCGACCCATCAGCAAAGAGGTCCAACCCACCATCGGACAGCGCTGTGCTCAGCGCCGGCGTCTGGCCGACATAGGTCAGCTCGATCACGTCCTCGGCCGGATCGTAGTCTTCGACGATCACACCGTTGTTTTCGATCAGGGCAAAGACGTCCGCGCCCGTTCCGCCATTCAGCACGTCGCCCTGATCCCCCATCAGGCGGTCGTCGCCCGCGCCGCCGTTCAGATAGTCGCGGTCCGTATCCCCGCGATCATAGAGAATATCGTTCCCCATCCCGCCGTGCAGCGTATCAGAGCCCGCGCCCCCGATCAGCACGTCATCGCCGAAGGACCCCAGCAGCCAGTCGTCCCCGTCGCCGCCGTGCAGATAGTCGTCTCCTTCTCCGCCGTTCAGCCGGTCATTCCCCGCGCCCCCGAACAGGATGTCGTTGCCGACGTGACCGTTCAGCACATCATCGCCGTCGCCCCCGATCAGCACATCGTCGCCGCGTCCGCCTTCCAGCCGGTCGTCGCCCGCGCCCGCGATCAGGTGATCGTCGCCATCCCCGCCATCCAGATGGTCGTTTCCTGCGCCGGTGATCACGGTGTCATCCCCATTGCCGGAGAAAATCACCGTGTCCTCGTCGCTGGGCGGCAGCATCGCATCCAGCGAAACGACGGGCAGGTCGGGCGCATCGGGTGCGTCATCGGCCGGCGTTGCGATGCCGCCGTCGTCGTCCGTGTCAATAAACATGAAAGCCGCAAGTGCAGCCCCGACCAAGCCGAGGATGGCAAGCATGGTGTCACCTCTAGAAATCCGAGTCGCCCCCGACCCGTCTGTGCCGGAATACCACGCAGCACCGGCCTCGTGGCGGCATTTCTTACCAAATGGTTAACGCCAGAGAACGGGCTGGACCCTGTAGCCGACATAGAGCGGGTGGCGCGGATGGCCGTCTTTCGTCAACCCAAGGACCAAGAGCGGGCGGTGCGTTTCGCGCAAAAGACGTGCCACAGCCGGACCGCGATCAAGGTGGGCGCCATGCGTCCCCCAAGCGGCGATGACGGCATCGGCCCAGCCAACAGCTTCAAGGATCTGCGCATCATTCTGGGGCCCCACCGGATCCGCCGCCTTGCGCATCTTCTGGGGGTCGGTCTCGCGCCATGCGAAGATATTGGTCACGCGAAACGCGCCAAAGCCCAAGGCCCGCGCGCGTCTTTCGCAACGCTCGACCGTGGGGTCGTTCTGCACCTCGGTCGCCTTCGAGGGGTTCAGCATGATGAACAGCACGCGCTTGCCGGTGGCGTCCCATGTGCGGGTCAGGGCATAGCGATACTGCGCGCAATCCGAATAGACCGCCACGGATGGCGCATCGTCCTTGATATGGCTGCGGGTGATCACGCTTCGTGATCGACGAAAACGCGCGTCGGATGCAGCGCGCCGCCCTTGTAGATACCGACCGCAATCGCCTGCCCCTGAAAAGAGGCCCAGACCTCTTCGCCGAACTCCACATCATGCGCGATGACCGAGGCCGGATTGCCGTTGCGCAACCGTGCCACGCTTTCGGCAAGACACCGCACCTCGGGCAGGTCGGACAGGCCGGTTTCAAGCGGCTGAACGAGGGCGTCGAGGTCCG
This sequence comes from Yoonia sp., assembly GCF_036770585.1. Classification (GTDB taxonomy): domain Bacteria; phylum Pseudomonadota; class Alphaproteobacteria; order Rhodobacterales; family Rhodobacteraceae; genus Yoonia. The sequence goes on from NZ_DAIPIW010000056.1 coordinate 5,930, forward strand.
GCGTGCGCGCCAATGCGTCGATCCGGTCCAACGAAATGCCATCGTCGGCGCGGAAGGGCCCCGACCAGATCCGGCGCAGCGATTTGACATGCGCCTTGCAACCCAAAGCCTCGCCCAGATCGCGGGCGATGGATCGCACGTAGCCGCCCTTGCCGCAGGTCATCTCGAGCACGACATGATCAGGATCGGGACGGTCGATCAGCAAAAGCGCCTCGACCCAGAGCGGGCGGGCGGCAAGGTCCATCTCTTCGCCGTCGCGGGCGCGTTTGTAGGCGCGTTCGCCATCGACCTTCACCGCCGAGAACTGCGGCGGCACCTGCATGATGTCGCCGACGAACTGGCCGAGGGCCGCCTTGATCGCATCGTCCGAAGGCCGCAGGTCCGAAGTTGCGATCACCTCGCCCTCGGCATCGTCGGTAGTGGTGGCCTGCCCCAGACGGACGGTGAACTGATAGGCTTTCAGCGCGTCGGTGATGAAGGGGACGGTCTTCGTCGCCTCACCCAAGGCCACGGCCAGAACCCCCGTTGCTTCGGGGTCAAGCGTGCCTGCGTGCCCCGCCTTCCTTGCGTCCAGCGCCCAGCGCACCTTGCCCACCACGGCGGTCGAGGTCACACCCGCAGGCTTGTCCACCACCAGCCATCCCGAAATATCGCGCCCTTTGCGTTTGCGTGCCATGACCGTGCCCTTCTTTGCGAGAAGTGGGTGCTACTGCGCCCTGCGCGGGCGGTCAACCGTGGGGCAGGGCTAACGTCCCTCAAGCACCTCCAAAAACGCTTCGCCAAAGCGTTCGGCATATTTGTCGCCGATCAGACGCGTCAGGTGGTCCATATCCGCCCCGCGCAGTTGCGCGACTTTGGCGAGCGTCGCGGCAGAGCAGCTCATCGGTTTGTCCGCGCCATGCGGCCCCCGCGCAAGTGCGGCCTGCGCAGCCATGAGACGGTCATAAACCTCGCCCTCGGTGCGGCCCGCCAGTTTGCGGCGCATCGGATGCACCTCGGCCACCTCGCCCGCGATGACCTGCAGAAAGGCGCGGCCGTAGTTTTCGAGTTTCTTGGCACCGACCCCACCGATCCGCGCCATGTCGTCGAGGGTCAGGGGGCGCTTTTCGGCCATCTCGATCAGGGTGCGGTCGTTGAAGATGATATAGGCGGGGACATTCGCCTGTTCTGCCAACGCGCGTCGCTTGGCCTTCAAGGCCGAAAGCAGCGGCGCGTCCTCGTCGCTGACCATCGCCCGCACGGTCCGGTCGCTGCCCTTCGCCGCCCTGATCGTATCGCGGCGCAAATCGATGCCAGCCTCGCCCCGCAGGATCGGGCGGGCCTTCTCGGTCATCCGCAGCGCGCCGTGCCTGTCGCGGTCGGGGCGCAGCAGGTCGTGGCCCATCATCTGGCGAAAGATCGTGGCCCACTGGCGCTTGTCATAATCCTTGCCGACCCCGAAGGTGGGCAGGCTGTCATGCCCGCGCGCGGTGATCTTGTCGGTGCGGTTGCCCAGCAGGATGTCGATCAGATGGCCCGCTCCGAACCATTCGTCCGTGCGCAACGCCGCAGACAGCGCCATGCGCACGGCGGTGGTGCCGTCGAAGACCTCGGCCGGCTTGTCGCAGAGATCGCAGTTGCCGCAAGGCGTGGCCGCCTCGTCGAAATAACCCAAGAGCGTCTGGCGGCGGCAGTGCAGCGCCTCGGCCAGTCCCAGAAGCGCGTTCAGCCGCCCGTGATCGGCGGCGCGGCGTTCCGGCGGGGCCAATCCTTCGTCGATCTGCTGGCGGCGAAAGCGGATGTCGTCGGGACCAAAGAGCGTTAGCGTCTCGGCGGGGGCCCCGTCGCGGCCTGCGCGCCCGATTTCCTGATAATAGGCCTCGATCGACTTGGGCAGATCGGCGTGGGCGACCCAGCGGATATCCGGCTTGTCGATCCCCATGCCGAAAGCGACCGTGGCGCAGACGATCAGCCCGTCGTCCTGTTGAAAGCGGCGTTCGACGATGCGGCGGTCCTCGGCCTCCATCCCGCCGTGATAGTGGCACGTGCTGTGACCGGCTTCGGCAAGGGCGCGGGCCAGCGTCTCGGTCTTGGCGCGGGTGCCGCAATAGACGATGCCCGACTGGCCCTTGCGGGCGGCGGCAAAGGCCAGGATCTGCTGGCGGGGGCTGTCCTTGACCGCGAAAGCAAGGTGGATATTGGGACGGTCGAAGCCGCGCAGGAACGTCGCCGGTTGCTGGCCATCGAACAGCTTCTGGACAATCTCGTCGCGCGTTTCGGCATCCGCCGTCGCGGTGAAGGCAGCCAGTGGCACATCCAGCGTCCGGCGCAGCTCGCCGATGCGCAGATAATCGGGGCGGAAGTCATGCCCCCACTGGCTGACGCAATGCGCCTCGTCCACGGCGATCAGACCGACGCCCGCGCGGCGCAGCATGTTGATGGTCCCGCCCGAGGCAAGGCGTTCAGGCGCCATGTAAAGCAGCTTGAGCGTGCCTGCCTCAAGCCCGGACCAGACCGCATCGGTTTCCTCTGGCGTGTTGCCGGATGTCAAGGCCCCCGCCGGAACACCGGCTTCGGTCAACCCGCGCACCTGATCCCGCATCAGCGCGATCAGCGGCGAGATCACGACGGTCAGGCCGTCGCGCAACAGGGCCGGCAGTTGAAAGCACAGTGACTTGCCGCCACCCGTAGGCATGATCGCAAGCGTATTGTCGCCGCGCGTGACGGCGTCGACGATCTCTTCCTGACCGGGGCGGAAGCCGTCAAAGCCGAAAATATCACTCAGGAGTGTTGCACTGGACAAAGCGAGTTTGTGACCCTGTTCTGATCGTCTTGCTGCTCTTGGCGGTTACAATTTCACGGCAGGATATGCTGCACAAGTTGCAAGGGCGGTCACGGACAACAAAAAGGGCCGGTGCGGGATGCACCGGCCCTTTTGTCGCGCAGTCCGGACAAAAGTCAGTCGTTCACGTCGTAGCGATACTCGGCCACGACCTCACCGTCGACTTTCAAGAGCGCGATCACGTCCTGCCGTGGCGCGATGCCGACATTGACGCGGACGTCAGAGTTCGCACCGGCGTTGACCGATTGGGTGCCGAGCAGCGCACCCACTTCACCGCGACGGAAGTCATAGACTTCGACGATGCCGTCGGCTTCGGCGCGGACAAGCCCAAGTTCCAGCGTGGATTCAGCGTCGAGTGCGCCCTTGAAGCCGAAGTAGCTGTCAGCCGAAGCAGCCGTGCCGGTGGCGCCAAGTGCTGCGATGATCAGGGCGAATTTCTTGATGGACATGATGTGTTCCTTTCAGGTGTCGCGGTCGGGAGAACCGCTTGGTTTGCATCTTGTGCGGCGGGGGTGCCGCGTTTCGATGACACCAAGATTGGGCCAAACCTCCTGCCCGAAAAGTGCTGTCCCGATCACGATAATTCGGGCGGCCGTGATCGGCTAAGCCACTTGATTTGCGCGATTTTCCTCGACTGAGGTGTTTTGTGCACAATTGCACACAAATGGGCGCCTTTCAGTGCGCAGGCGGGCAGAAGGCAGGTCTGGCAGACGCACGGTGGTTCACGACACCTCACGCATTTCATCGCCGCGCAAATCTGTGATGAGGCGCTGTTTCAGTCTTCTCCGTTCGGCGTGAAGAGCGGACGCCGAATGTGACAGGCCACGCGGTGCCTCGCCGGTCGTCTTGTCCCCTCCGCATTGCCAATCGGGCCCCGATTCCCTAACCCTTCGCGGGAAGGAGACACGCATGGGCGAAATCATTCTGGTCCGGCATGGGCAGGCGAATTCCAGTGCCAAGGATGAGGCGGGCTATGACCGGCTTTCGGATTTGGGTCATCAGCAGGCCCAGTGGCTGGGCGACTACCTGCGCGATCGTGAAGGGCCGTTCGACAAGGTGATCTCGGGCAGTTTGCGGCGGCATCGGGAAACCACGGCAGGCCTTGGCTATCTTGATCAACAGGTCGATGCGCGCCTGAACGAAATGGATTACTTCAACCTTGGCCGCGCGCTTCAGGATGTGCACGGGGTTCCGTTTCCCGGGCCGGACAACTTTGCCTCTCACGTCACGCAGGTGATGGAGGCATGGCACAAGGCCGAGATCATGGGGGTCGAGACCTTCGCCTCTTTCGAAGAGCGTGTGACCTCGGTGCTGCAAGAGGCCGCGCAACCCGGTGTGCGGGTGCTCTGCGTGACCTCGGGCGGGGTGATCGGGATGATCATGCGGTATCTGCTGGATCTCGACCCGCGCCGGATGTCCCATGTTCTGTTGCCGATCATGAACACCTCGGTGCATCGGGTGCATGTGATCCCGCAAGGGCCGATCCTTGCCGGTTTCAACGCGATCCCGCATCTTGACGATCCCGCCCGCGCCCATGCGCGCACGCATTTCTAGACTGGGGGGGACGCCTTGCCGAGACAAACGCCCCGTCAGAATGTGCCGATCCCCAGCGCGGTCTGCTTCAAAAGGGGTCTTGCCTGATGGGATATATGGTCAACGGGGTCTATCATGTTGGCGATGACGTCACCGCAACCCTGCCGTCGGGCGAGTGGGAGCGTAGCCGCAGCACGGTCCGCAACTGGATCGGAGACACCGGGTTTCCCGCGGATGCAAGCCGCTATCACCTCTTTGTCGCCTGGAACTGCCCTTGGGCGCATCGGACACTGCTGACACGCGCGGTGATGGGGCTGGACGCGATCACGGTATCCTATGCCAAACCCAACCGTGACGATCAGGGTTGGGTCTTTGACGCGGCGGGCGAATTTTCGGACCCGCTGCTGGGTGTCCGTGCCTTGCACGAGGTCTATAGCGCCGACCCGATGGGCTATACCGGTCGGCTGACGGTGCCGGTGTTGTGGGACAAGGTGCAAGGCCGGATGGTCAGCAACGAATCCGCCGATATCGTGCGGATGCTTGGACAATCCTTCGACGGTCCGGACCTTTACCCCGTTGCGCTGCGGGGCGACATCGACGATTGGAACGCGCTGATCTACGACAGGGTGAACAACGGGGTCTACAAGGCGGGTTTCGCCGCAACCCAAGACGCCTATGAGACCGCCGCATGGGAGGTCTTCGCAACGCTTGACAGGATCGACGCGCATCTGGCGACACACGACTGGCTGGCCGGCGGCACCCTGACCGAGGCCGACCTGCGCCTGTTCCCGACGCTGGCACGCTTCGATGTGGCCTATCACTATGCCTTTCGCTGCAATCTGAAGAAACTGTCGGACTACGCGCACCTCTGGACCTACGCCAAACGGATATACCATCTGCCGCGTATCGCGCAGACGGTGCGGTTCGACATCTACAAACGCGGCTATTTCAGCGCGAGCGAAAAGCGCAATCCGCTGGGGATCATCCCGATCGGGCCGCTTGTCGACTGGGATCAGCCGGGCCGGTAAAGCCGATCTTCCTCAGCGGATGGATCCACCCCAAGTGCCTCGAGGCCTGCCTCGAGATGGTCGGCCAGATGCGGCGAGCCCAGCAGGTAGTCCGCTGTCGAGGTGGTCGCCTCGCGTTCGGCGGTGACAAGCGCCTCGGCCAGTTCGTCGGGGTCGAAACTGCCCCGCCCGATCCAGAAGACGGCGACCAGCCCGTATTGCTCGTCCTCGGTCAGCTGGTCCACGAAGCCGTAGAATTCGCCCTGCGCGCGGTCGAGCTCGCGGGCAAGGATGATGACCTCGGCGATCTTGTCGGCAGATATGGGTAGCATGGCTGCGTCCTCCTGCCCCCAGAGTGACGGCAGAAAGGGTCCGCGTGCCTTGATCTAGCGCAAGCTATTTGGCGCCGAACAGGCGGTAGTACATCCAGTCCGGCATGAATTGCGACAGGCGGAAGACCCACGAAAAGACCATCGGAAAGCTTTTCTTGAAACGGTCCGAGCTCATGTGGTCGAAGACCTCTTTCGCGGCATCCTCGGGTGACATGATGAAGGGCATGTTGAAGTCGTTCTTGTCGGTCAGCCGCGTCTTGATGAAACCGGGGTTGATCAGCTGCACCTCGATCGGGGTCCGGTGCAGATCGGCCTGCATCGATTCCGCCAGCGACATCATCCCCGCCTTGGACGAACAATAGCCGATGGCACCGGGCAGGCCACGGAACCCCGAAAGCGAGCCGACCAGCACGATATGGCCTTTGTTTTTGGCAACCATGTCCTTGATCACCGCACCCACGACACGCGACGCCCCGAGGAAATTGACCTCGCCCATCATGTCGGCTTTTTCGTTGTCCCAATCCTGCGCCTTCATCGGCCAGTAGACACCGGCCAGATAGACCACGCCGTCGATTTCGCCCACCTCTTTCGCCGCAGCCTCGACCGCGGCGCGATCGGCCACATCGAGGGTGACGTAGGACGCCTTGCCGGGCAGTTCGGCGACCAGGTCCTTCAACCGGTCCTCGGACCGTGCCGAGACGATCACCTCGGCCCCGACACGGCTCAGGGCAAAGGCGACCTCACGCCCCAGCCCCTCGCTCGCACCGACGAGCCAGTAGCGTTTTCCTTGCCAATCGCGCACGTTATTCTCCTGCGTAGGCCTTGTCCTTGGGGCGCATGGTCGCGACCAGTTCGGCCACCTTGATCCCGAACTTGCGGAACTGGCTGCGGTTCATGATCGACCCGTTGGCCATCAGATACATCCAGTCGGTCACATCCAGCGCATGGCCACCCGCCTCTTCGGTCAGTTTGATGCGGTAGTTCAGCAACACGGCCGAGCCTTCCTGCTTGCCCGCGCCGGCCCCGACCAGATCCGGCGCTTCGGCCTTGATCCGCCCGTCATTGCCCAGCGTCAGGGTCCAGACGCGATCCTGCACGGCACCGCTGTCATAGTGGAATTTCTCGGACATGGTGCCGACATTGCCGTTCCAGCTTGCCTCGAAGTCAGCGACAAAGCGTGACGTAACGCGCCCCGTTGGCCCGTAGATCACGCCCTCGCATTGGATCGGGCCATTGAACCGCTCGCGGATGTCGAAGATCGGGCCTTCGGCATAATCCTCGGATCGTTGCGCCCAGAATGAGACATAACGTTCCTTCAGAAGGACGGCGACCAGCGTCAGAACGGCACCAATCAGAATGTAGGTCACAAACGACATCGTTCAGTCCTCGATCTTGATGACAACCAGTAGCCCGATTGCCAAGATTTTCAAAAGCGACGGCACTAGCGCATAGAGCGCCGTGAGCATCGTGATGGCCTCGGGCGGCAGGTCGGTTGCGCCAGCCACGAACCCCGATCGTTCCAGAAGCGGCAGCAAAACCACCGCAGCAAACGCCAGCGTGAACTTGTTGACCAAGTTCCAAAGACCAAACCCCTGACCGCCATTCGGCGAAATCGCGGCCATGCGTTTCGCGAACATGGCCGGCAGCAATGTCAGGTCCGCACCGATCGTTGCTCCACTTATTACGCAGATGATCGCAAAGGGGATCACATCGCCGGGCGATAAAGTCAGCGTATAGCCGAAGGACGCGACCGCGAGGCACATCGCGACAATCAGAACCGGCTTGGGGTGAAAGCGCCGCGCAAGCGCCGACCAAAGGGGTGACGACAGGGCGGCGGCAAGGAAAAACAGGACCAGCAGCCCGCCCTCCCAGCCCGGTGCGCCCAGCTTGCTTTCGACGTAGAACAGGAACAGCGTCGATGACACGGCCAGCGGCGTGGCGTTGACCAAGGCAAGGATCAGCAGTTTGCGCGCGGTCGGATCGGCGACGATCGTGCCGATCGGTGTCGGGTCCTGATCCACGCGACCTTTCCACTCGGGCCACATGAACACGGCCGCGATCAGTGCCAGCGCGGCAAAGCCGAAGGCGAAGGCGGCGAAGGGGTCCGCCACCACGCCGATCAGGACGGTCGGGATCACGGCAGCGATGCAGACACCCAGCAGCGCCCCGCTTTCCCGCCATGCCGCTAGCCGCACATGGCCCTGCGGATCGTTGCCCGCCTTGCCGATGCCTTGCGCATAGAAGTTGATCGTCAGGAAACTGAAGGCGGAGAAAAGCCCCGTCACCGTGATCCCGAACCACCACAGCGGGTCAATCGGCGGCGCGACCGCGAAAAGCCCGATCATCGACAGCGCCATGATCCCGGCAACGCCGGTGATGACGATCTTCTTGCGCCCTGCCAGCCGCTCGCTGATCCAGCCCAGCACCGGGTCCTGGATCATGTCGAAAAGGCGCAGCCCGAACAACAACGCACCCAAGGCGGCCAGACTGACGCCGAAAGTGTCGGCATAGTATTTCGGCGCGTAGATATAGATCGGCAGCCCCGCCCCCGCGAGGACGGCTGCAAAGAGGGAATAGGCCGGCAATCGGTCGGTGAGCGCGCTCACCGGCTGACCTCTTGTGTGGGTGGGGTGGGTTGTGACCGGAAGGTGGCACCCTTCCACCACAGTTTCAGCGCCTGCCAGTGGATCAGGGCCAGGACGCGGCGCGACCCGAAAGGACGGCGCACTGCGGCGCGGATGATCGCGCCATTGGTGATCGGCTTTCGCTGCCCCGTCAGCGTGGCGATCAACCCGCCTTCGCCGCGCGAATAGTCGATCCAGATGCCGATACTGTCCGGCTGGATATCGAAACGGAAGGTATAGCCGCCCTCGATGGGCTGGAACGGCGAGACATGCATCAGCTTTTGGGCCGAGATGGTCTCGTCCTTGGTGATCGCCCGCCCGTCGTCATGGCGGCACAGATAGGAATGGCGGTCGCCGAATGTGTTCGTCACTTCGGCAATCACGGTGGTCAGGCGGTCCGCGCTGTCATGGCACAGCCAGAACGACACCGGATTGAACACATGCCCCAGCACACGCGGCTGGGCGAGAAGTTCGATCCGTGCGGCATCGGTGATCTGGTACTGCGCCAGCACGTCACGGACCCAAGCGGCGCCGACGCCCTGCTTGGGCGGGCCGCCATGGTCGCTGTCCTTCAGCGACATCAGGTTGCCCGTATTGCGCGAGAAAAGGGCAGGGGTCGCGACCGTCGCCTCTGCATCCATCAGCACGTAGTCGATCGAGTAACGGAAGGCGTTCTTCACCGCCCCCCGCCGCCCGTGGTAAGTCTCGGCCGCGATATGATGGACGGTATCGCTCACTCGGCTGCGACCTTGACACGGTCGACCGAGTTCAGCGCATGGACCACGTCCAGCGCGCTCGACAGGCCGTCCTCGTGGAAGCCGTTTTTCATCCACGCGCCGCAAAACCAGGTGTGGTTCGACCCGTTCATCGCCGCCGCCGCCTTTTGAGCGGCAATCGCCGCAAGATCGTAGACGGGGTGATGCAATGTCACCTCGTCCCAGATCAGCTCTTCGCGGATCGGGCGCTTGGTGTTCAGCGTGACCATGATATCCTCGCCCGTCAGCCAGGGCTGAAGCGAGTTCATCCAGTAGGTCAGGTTGATTTCGGTGTCGGTGCGGCCTGCATCTTCGGTATAGATCCACGACGACCAGACCTGCCGGCGCTTCGGCATGATCGAGGTGTCCGAATGCAGGACGATCCGGTTCGGCTGATAGCGCACGGCCCCCAGCACCGACCGCTCGACGCCGGTCGCATCGGACAGCATCGCAAGCGTCTGGTCGGAATGGGTGGCAAAGACCACCTCGTCGAACTGTTCCCAATCGCCGCCCTGCGCCTTGACCTCGGCACCGCTGCTGTTGCGGCGCACGGCGTCGATGGCGGCCCCGAGACGGATGTTCACGCCGCGCTGGATCATGTCCTCGCCCAGACGCGAGACATAGTTCTGCGAGCCGCCGTCAACCGTATACCACTGATGTTGCCCGGTGACCCCGAGAAGCGCGTGATTGTCGAAAAAACGCATCAGCGCATAGGCGGGAAAGTCGAGGATCTTTTCCTTCGGTGTAGACCAGATCGCCCCCGAGAAGGGCAGCAGATAGTGATCGCGGAAAAAGTCGCTGAGGTTCAGTTTCTTCAGCAGCTGCCCGATGGTCAGCGATTCATCCTTGCTGGCCTCTAGCCCCTTGGCGTTGAACCTCGCGATATCGGTCAGCATGCGCAGGAACCTGGCGTTCAACAGGTTGCGGCGCTGCGCGAAAAGCGCGTTGAGATCGTTCAGCGCATATTCGAACCGGCCACCGGCGAACGAGGCGCCGAAGCTCATGTTGCTTTTGGTGACCGGCACATCCAGTTGCTCGAAAAGCCGCGTCATGTTGGGGTAGTTGGCGTAGTTGAAGACGATAAAGCCCGTATCCACCGTCTGGTCCCGGTTGCGTCCGGCCATCTTGGTGCGGGCGTGCCCGCCCAGACGCTTCTCGGCTTCGAACAGGACAACCTGATGGTCCTTGGCCAGCGCATGTGCTGCCCCCATCCCCGAAATGCCTGCCCCAATTACCGCAATCTTTCTGGGCACGGCCGTCCCGGTCTCGAATGGCATATACGATGCTCCGCCTGTGTCGTTTTTCTTTACCTTTTCTATTACGCCACGACTACTTAGCTGGATCATAGCAAAATCATCGCAAAGGGTGATCCAGCGACCGGTATGATGCGTAAATATGTCATGTTCACCGAGGACACGACCCTTGCAAAACCGGATGCGTCGCCTTTTGTCGGCGCGTATGGTGGGATTCGGACGCCTGCGGCGCGACATGCAAGGACGAACAAAGTGACAGCCGAAACGGCAGCAAAGCGGATGGCCTGGGTCGCCCAGGTGACCGCGGTGAAGGACAAGAAGGACCGCGCGGCTTTTGCCGAATTGTTCGGTTACTTCGCGCCGCGCGTGAAGTCGTTCTTGATGAAGTCGGGGGCCAGCCCGGAACTGGCGGAAGAATGCACACAGGAGGTCATGGCGACCCTTTGGAACAAGGCCCATCTGTTCGATCCCGCGAAGGCGAGCGTGTCCACCTGGATCTTCACGATCGCACGAAACCGCAAGATCGACTTTCTGCGCAAGCAGCGCAGGCCTGAACCCGAAGACCTGCCATGGGGTCCCGAAGCCGAACCTGATCAGGTCGAGGTGATGGGGCTGCAACAAGAAACGGAACAGCTTGGCCGCGCCTTGGCGACATTGCCGGTCGAACAGAGGGAACTGATCGAAAGGGCCTATTTCGGGGACCTGAGCCATAGCGAAATCGCCGCCGAAACCGGCCTGCCGCTGGGCACGATCAAATCGAG
>NZ_DAIPIW010000057.1:0-16799 GCF_036770585.1 Yoonia sp.
CAGAAATCGACGATCAGCGGCCCGCGCGCATTGGGCAGGATCTCCCACAGCATGATATACCATGCGCCCTCGCCTCGGGTCTGGGCGGCGGCGACATAGTCGCGTGTCCGCAGATCCAAGGTCAGGCCGCGCACGATCCGGAAAACCGTGGGCGCATTGACGAAGACGACCGAGACGAAGACCACAAGGATCGAGATGTCGAAAAGGTCGAGCCAGGGCGGCAGGAAGTTGATGACGGTGCCCCGCTGGTTGATGACCGACAGGTAAAGCCATCCGAGCACGCCCAGGACCGGTATCATGATCATGTTGCGCTTTGCCGGTTGCGTATAAAAGCGCGAGTTCAGCAGCACGCCGAAGAAGATCAGCGGGAAGATGAACAGGAAGGCCGCCATATAGGACGGGATACCGGTTTGCACGATTTCCGGTGTGACCAGCAGGTAGAACAGCAGGATCACGGGAAAGGCGAGGATCAGGTTGGCAAGGAAGGACAGGACCGTGTCCAGTTTCCCGCCATAGTATCCCGCAGGCAGCCCCAGCGTAATTCCGACCATGAAGGCAAAGATCGTGGCCAGCGGTGCGATCGAGATCACGAAGACAGACCCTGCCACCATCCGGCTGAAGATATCGCGGGCAAGGTTGTCTCCGCCCAGCAGGTAATGCGGCACCGCCCCGGCGGTGCCCTCGGGCAGGGGCGTGCCGGGCACCTTGTTTTTCATGCCGGAGACCTGCGTCAGGTAATCATGGGTCGCGATCATGTCGAAAATGCCGACGAAAATCGCGGTGAAGACCCAGAACATCACCAGCCCGAACCCGATCATGCCGATGGTGCTGTCGAACAGCTTGCCGTAAAGGCCCAGCCGCCGCTTGTAGACGATCGAGGCGGTGAAAAGCACGATCAGCGCAATCCAGACCGGCAGGAACCGCTTGGACAGTTCTCCGACGATGCCGGCGGCGCCATAGGGCATCACCTGCGGCACGATGATATAGGCCACGAGGATCGCCAGAATCCCCACGAAGAGCCACTTGGTCGCGTTTTCCGCCAGCCCCAGGGGGCCGCCGCGTCGCAGCAGCGTGCCGTCGGCGTTGGATTGCAGCGTCAGGGGGGCCGCGAACAGTCCAAGGACAAGTTGCGCCACCAGTGCCACCGCGAAAAGCGCGACCAGCACCATCAGCACAGGGTTGAGGATTCCGCCCAAGGCGCCGGTCCAGGTAAGTACGTCCATTGTCCGATCCTCCTTACGAAATCCGGATGCGCGGGTTCAGGTAGACATAGCCGATGTCCGAGATGAGCTGCGTCAGCAGCACCACGAACACCGATATGACCGAGATCCCCAGCAGCATTTCGATATCGTTGTTGCCCGCCGCACGGACCAGCTCCCAGCCGAAGCCCTGATAGGTGAAAAGCGTCTCGACGATGACGACGCCGTTTAGAAGCCACGGGAATTGCAGCATGATGACGGTGAAAGGGGCGATCAGCGCATTGCGCAGCGCGTGACGCAGCACGATCTTGGGAAAGCTGACACCCTTCAGGCGCGCGGTGCGGATGTATTGGGCCGTCATCACCTCGGTCATGCTGGCCCGTGTCATGCGCGCGATATAGCCCATGCCGTAAAGCGCGATGGTGATCACCGGCAGAAAGAAGTTCTCGAATGTGGCGTTTTCGACCGCGCTGGCCGCCGAGCCCTTGAACCACTGCATCCCGAAGGTCGCGGTGGCGAAAACCGAGATGAAGATGACCCCCGAGACATATTCCGGTGTCGCGGTCGACAGGATCGAGACCGTCGACAGGCTGCGGTCGGTCCGCGACCCTTCGCGCATCCCCGCCAGAACGCCGATGATCAGCGCGCCCGGCACCATCACGACCATGACCCAGAACATCAGCTTGCCGGTATTGGCAAGCCGTGTCGGAAGCACATCGCTGACGTTTTCCTTGGCGACGGTCGAATAGCCCCAGTCGCCTTGCAGGATGCCGCAGAATGTCGGCGCGGTCTCGATCGGCTGACCGGGGACCTGGCATCTGGCGCGGACCTGACCGTCCGTCCCTTCGATGACATATCCGGGCAGGATGCCCAGCCACTGGCCGTATTTGACCGGCAAGGGCTGGCTGTAGCCGCGGTTTTCCAGCCATGTGACGACGGCCTCGTCCGACATGCGGGCGTTGCCTTGCGTCTTGGCAAGCTTTTCGAGGTTCGGTCCAAGGTTGGTCAGCCAGAAGACGATGAACGTCAGGCATAAAGCCGTCAGGAACATCACTCCCAATCGGCGCAGAATAAACAGTCCCATTAAGGCCCCTGTCGGTGAGCTATGTCAGGGCGTTGCCTGACGATCTTGGTATCGCGGCCCCGGTTTTCCGGTGGTCCGCCTTGATGTGGAAAGGGCCGCCCGTTGAGGCGGCCCGATCAGGCTTAGGCTGCGAGGCCAACCTTGTACATCTGCGGCAGATAGGCGATGTGCATATCCCAGCCGACAAAGCCCGGCTTGGCGTGCCGGTAGAGCGACCGCCAGTAAGGCTGGATGGTGACACCTTCGTCGGTCATGATCTGCTGCAACTCGGCCATCACCTCGCGTCGTGCGTCGGCGTCGGCAATCGCGTTCGCCTGCGCCAGAAGGGCGTCGAACTCGGCATTGGCAAAGCCGCTTTCGTTCCAGGCCTCGCCCGAGCGATAGGCCAGCCCGAGGATCTGGGTATCGAGCGGACGGTGGTTCCAGTCGGTCGACGAGAAAGGATACTTGGTCCAGTCGTTCCAGAAGGTCGAACCGGGGATGATGGTCCGCTTGACGTTGAAACCGGCGTCGCGCAGCTGGGCTGCCACGGCATCGGTGGTGTTCTTGCGCCAGTCGTCATCGATCGAGACGATGTCCATCTCGAAGTCGGCCATGCCGGCCTCGGTCAGCAGTTCCAGCGCGCGGGCGGGGTTGTATTCGATCCGCGGCACATCCGCCCAGGCGGGGTGCATCGGGCCGACGTGCTGGTTGCGCGCAACCTCGCCACGGTCGTTGTAGCCCAGCTCGAGCACGACGTTGTTGTCGATCGCCATGGCGATCGCCTGACGCACGCGCTTGTCGGCGTAGGGTGTCATGCCGTCGACTTCGGCCAGCTGGTTGGGACGAATGACGATGCTGGCGCCCGAAGCGATTTCCGTGCGCTCCCAGCCGATGCCTTCGATGATCTCGATGAATTCACCGGTGGTTTCATAGAACATGTCCACTTCGTCCGCAGCGGCCGCAGCCACCCAAGCGGATGGATCGGTGCCGTAGTCGATGTATTCGATGCGGTCGAGGAAGGCGCCCTTGCCCTCGGCATAGCCCCACCAGTCGTGCCCTTCGTTGCGCACCAGCGTGGCGCGCACGCCCACTTCGAGACCTTCCGGCAGGTAAGGGCCAGTCCCGACAGGGTTGCCCAGCATGTTTTCGGGATCGAAGTTCGCCGGGGTCACCGCTGCGGGATAGTCCGACATGCCGGCAATCAGCGAAATATCGGAGGCGGGCAGGTTCAGGCGGACGGTCAGGTCGTCGACGATCTCGATGCCGCCCTCGATCGCTGTGCCCGTCGCGTCGTCGATCAGCACGGCAAAGCGTCCGGCCATCGAGTTGCCTTCGACGTTGCGGTCACACCAGCCTTCGATGTTGCGCGCCACGTCAGCCGCGGTGAAGGGGGTGCCGTCGTTCCAGGTCACGCCCGGACGCACGTTGAGCGTATAGACGGTCGCATCGTCGTTGACATCCCAGCTTGACAGCAGCATGGGTGCGAAGGAGCCGTCGTTGTTGTATTCGATCAGATATTCAAGCCAGCCGTGCGCGAAATAGGCGATCTGCGGCCAGTCGAAGGTGCGCGGGTCTTTCAGCGCACGGACTTCCATCTGCATGCGGATCGTGCCGCCCTGCTGCGCATGACCGCCAGCCTGAGCGGGCTGCGCGGCGCCGATCAGCCCATAGGCCGTCGCTGCCGTCACACCCAGAGCGGTCGTGCGCGCAAGAAATTCGCGGCGGCTGAGCTTGCCCGCCTTTTCTTCCTCGGCGTACATCAGCGCTGCTGGATGAATGCGTGTGGTTTCGTGCGTCATTCGTTTCTCCCTGTGACACATTTTTATTTTGCCGAACAAGAAGACCTGCTTGCGTCGCCGCTTGCACAAATCCCAGTTCGCCCGGGACCATCCTTACGCTTTTTGAACAGAGGTCAACAAATGCTTTTGTCAAACATTTGTCATTTGCGACGCCATGCCGCGACAAAAGCGACATATCGTGCCGCTGACGGCGATCGCGGCCACGCAAGGATCCGGGGGCCCGGTCAGACGATCTTCTGCGGGTTCCGGGCCATTTCGAATTCACGGAATGCGCTGGGGGATTTGCCCGAGAGTTCCTGAAACCGCCGTGTAAAGTAGGCGGCCGTCTGAAAACCGAGGTCCGATGCGATCTCGTGGATCGGCCGCCGCGTGTCGCTGAGCAGGACACAGGCCTCGTAGTGCACGCGTTCGTTCAACAGCTCTAGCGCGGTGCGCCCGCAGGTCTTCTGGCAGCATCGCGTCAGGTGCGCCGTGGTCACCCCGAGCGCTGCGGCATAATCCGCCACATTGCGATCCGAGCCGAAGTCCCGCGCGATCATCGCGGTATAGCGTTCGGCCAGCTGGGCGGCTGCCGAACTGCGGCGTTCGTCCTGTTGGGCAGAATTGTGCCCCTTCTGCTGGCGCTCGAAGAAGACCGACAGCAGGCCGAAATGGCAGACGGCCGCGCGCCGGTCACCGGTCGGTTTCAGCTCGCGCTCGATGGCTTCGAAATGGCTGATCGCCTCTTTTTGCGGTTCGACGCCCAGAAGGCGCAGGTGGACGGGTTTTTCGGGCCAACCGTCCTGCGGGCTGAACGACAGGACCTGCCCGAAGACCGTTGGCCCGACCTCCAGCCCGTACATCGTCTGTGGCGGGATATAGATCAGGTTGTTCGGGCCGTAACCGTTGGTCAGCCCGGCCACCGTGATCCGCCCTTGACCCTTGGTTGTCAAGATCAGGCGGGAGGTCGCGTGGCTGCGCATCGCCTCGGTCCGCCAGCGGCTGCCGGGACCGGCGTGGTTGAGATGGGCCAGCGACAATGTCGCGGGCACGGGGATGGTATCGCTTGTCATCGACTGGCCTCGGTCATGTCTTTTTAACCGAATGTGGCAGGACAGGCGCGAGAATCAATCCGGTTGACGGCCTGCGAATCGCATTGTTGCAGATAAGTCGGGCCGATCGGCGGGAATATGCCACCACGCCCCGTGACGGGCGCGGAACCAGGTGCGCTGACGTTTGGCATATTGGCGCGAGGCGATGATGGCGGCCTCGCGGGCCGCCGCCAGAGACAGCTCGCCGCGCAGATGTGCAATCAGTTCCGGCGCGCCGATGGCCTTGGACGACAGATGCGCCGGGTCCCAATCGGGCAGCATCGCCCGCGCCTCGTCCAGCGCGCCTTGCGCCAGCATCTGATCGAACCGTCTTTCGATCCGCCCGGTCAGCCAGTCCTTGGGCGCATCAAGCGTGATCGCGACCGCCTGCGAGAGCGGCAAAAGCGGGGGCGGAGTCGCATCCTGCCAATCGGCAAGGCCGCGGCCGGTTGCCTGCTGGACCTCCCATGCCCGTTGCACCCTTGCGCGGTTCCGCGTGTCGATCCGCGCGGCGGTCGCGTCGTCGATCCCGGCCAGCAGCGTGGCGAGGTCGCGGGCATTTCCCGCAGCGCGGATGGCATCGGGCGTCGGCGGTATCTCGGCCAGACCGCTTGTCAGCGCGGCGAAGTTCAGCCCCGTCCCGCCGACGATGATCGGGCGCGCCGCGCCTTGCAGAAGGGGCGCCACATCGCGCAACCAGTGGCCGGTCGAATAGGGCGCATGGAAGGGCACATGCCCGTAAAGCGCATGGGGCACCCGCGCCAGATCGGCATCATCGGGCCTTGCGGTCAGGAGGCGCCAGCCATCGAAGACCTGCAGCGCATCGGCATTGACGATGACCCCACCCTGCCGCGTGGCGATCTCCAGCGCGAGGGCGGATTTGCCGCTGGCGGTCGGCCCCGCGATCAGGACGGGCGTCTGCGGTGTGATCGTCGGCGGGGTATCGTTGCGCATCGCTGCCCGTTAGCAGAAATGCGACGCCCCGCAAAGCGACGACTCACGTTGAACATGGGTGGAAAATCGGACAGTTTAGCGCCGATTGCGGACATGAAGCGGGGGCTGACCATGAGCGAGACAGAGAAAGCGGCATACAAGCGGGTGATGCTCAAGATCTCGGGGGAGGCGCTGATGGGGGATACCGCGTTCGGGCTGCATCCGCCGACCGTCCAGCGCGTCGCGCGCGAGGTGAAGTCGGTGCATGACCTTGGCGTCGAGATCTGCATGGTGATCGGCGGCGGCAATATCTTCCGGGGTCTGCAAGGCTCTGCTCAGGGGATGGAACGGACCACAGCGGACTACATGGGGATGCTGGCCACGGTGATGAACGCGCTGGCGATGCAGTCGGCGCTGGAGGAACTGGGCATCCATACCCGCGTGATCACCGCGATCACGATGAACGAGGTGGCCGAGCCCTACATCCGCCGCCGCGCGGTCCGCCATCTGGAGAAAAAGCGCGTCTGCATCTTTGCGGCGGGCACCGGCAATCCCTATTTCACCACCGACACCGCCGCGACCTTGCGCGCCAACGAGATGAACTGCGAGGCGATCTTCAAGGGCACCAAGGTCGATGGTGTCTATGACAAGGATCCCGCCAAACACACCGACGCCAAGCGCTATGATCAGGTCACCTACGACGAAGTGCTGCAAAAGCATCTGGGCGTGATGGACGCAAGCGCCATCGCGCTGGCCCGCGACAACAACCTGCCGATCATCGTCTTCTCGCTGGACGAGCCGGGCGGCTTCAAGGGCATTCTGGCGGGCGAGGGCACCTATACCATTGTCAAGGACTGACCCGCGCCGCCTGCGCTGCTGCGGCTTGCAACGCTATACAAGTGCGCCGCTTTCGCCTAAAGCTGACAAAACGGTGCGGAATGCGCCCAAAGAAGAGCAGAAAAGATGTCTGACGAATTTGAACTCGATACCGATGATCTGGCCCGCCGCATGAAGGGGGCCATCGCCAATCTGCGGACGGAACTTGCCTCGTTGCGGACCGGACGCGCCTCGGGCTCGATGCTGGAACCCGTGATGGTCGAGGCTTATGGCCAGATGACCCCGATCAATCAGGTCGGCACGG
Source organism: Yoonia sp. (assembly GCF_036770585.1). Taxonomy (GTDB): domain Bacteria; phylum Pseudomonadota; class Alphaproteobacteria; order Rhodobacterales; family Rhodobacteraceae; genus Yoonia. Next base: position 7,209 of record NZ_DAIPIW010000057.1, read on the forward strand.
TGAACGTGCCAGAGCCGCGCATGGTGACGATCAACGTCTGGGACAAGGCGCTGGTCGGGAAGGTCGAAAAAGCCATTCGTGAAAGCGGTTTGGGGATCAATCCTCAACTCAACGGCACGATCATCATGCTGCCGATCCCCGAACTCAACGAAGAGCGTCGCCGCGAGCTGACCAAGGTCGCGGGCCAATATGCCGAAAGCGCGCGCGTGGCGATCCGCAACCTGCGCCGCGACGGGATGGACCAGATCAAGAAGGCCAAGGCGGATGGCATGTCCGAGGACGACCAGAAGTTCTGGGAAACGGCCGTGCAGGACATCACGGACGAGCATATCAAGCTGATCGACGAGACGCTCGAGACCAAACAGGCGGAAATCATGCAGGTCTGACCTGCGGTTGCGACGAAAGGGGCGATCATGCCCGAAGATCTTGCCGGCTTGCCGACCCATGTCGCCATCATCATGGACGGCAACGGCCGTTGGGCCCAGCAGCGCGGGCGTCCGCGTCTGTTCGGCCATCACGCGGGCGCGCGGCGGGTGCGCGAGATCCTCAAATCCTGTCCCGATCTGGGTGTGAAGTATCTGACGCTCTTTGCCTTCTCGACCGAGAACTGGAAGCGGACGCAGGCCGAGGTGGCGGGGCTGATGGGCCTTTTCCGCAAATATCTGGAACGCGAGGCGGACGAGCTTTTCCGCAGCGGCGTCTGCGTGCGGTTCATCGGCGACCGTATCAGGCTGGACCCCAAGCTGGTCACGCTGATGGACGATCTGGAACTGCGGACGGCGGGCAACAATCTCGTGCATCTGACGGTCGCGCTGAACTACGGCGGGCGGGACGAGGTGACGCGCGCGGCCAAACGGCTGGCCTTCGAGATCGAACAGGGGCGTCTGACGCACAAGGATGTGGACGCCGAAACGCTGGCCAAGTTCCTTGACACCCGTGTCCTGCCTGACCCCGATCTGGTGATCCGCACCAGCGGCGAGGCGCGGATCTCGAACTTCCTGCTGTGGCAGTCGGCCTATGCGGAATATGAATTCATCGATACGCTTTGGCCGGACTTCACGGCCGAGGAATTCGCGCGGGTTCTGAGTGAATTCGCCAAGCGTGACCGCAGATTCGGCGCAATACGGGCCTGACCATGACGACCCAACCTCCATCCCCCGGTCAATGGGATGATCTGACGACCCGTCTGATCTCGAGCAGTTTCATGGTCGTGATCGGTGCTGCGGGCGTGATCCTTGGCGGGGTCTGGTTCCAGATGCTGGTGGTTTTCGTCACCGCCGTCATGGTCTGGGAATTGTGGATGATGATCCGGCCGAAAGAGCCGACCAAGGGCATGTTGCTGGCGGCGCTTGTCGCCTCGATCATGTCGGGGCAGATGGCCGGGGATATGCTTTGGGGGATGGTCCTGTTCCTGATCGTGCCGGTCATCGGCGTGACGCAGATCAAGACCGAGCGGAAGACCTTCTTCATCTTCGCGCTTGGCATCCAGCTTGCGGGCTGGGGGCTTGTCCATTTCCGCGAGGACTTCGGATTTACATGGCTCTTGTGGTTGATGTCGGTCGTGATCGTCACGGACATCTTCGGATATTTCGCAGGCAAGGCGATCGGCGGGCCGAAGTTCTGGCCACGGATCAGCCCCAAAAAGACATGGAGCGGCACAGCGGCTGGCTGGATCGGGGCGGGGATCGTCGGCTTTGTGTTCATGCTATTGTCCGATGCCGGTAGCTGGATCATCCCGATTTCCATGGTCCTGAGTTTTGCAGGCCAGATGGGCGATATCGCGGAAAGTGCGCTGAAGCGCCGGATGGGAGTCAAGGACAGTTCCGACCTGATCCCGGGGCATGGCGGGCTGTTCGACCGTTTCGATGCGCTGCTGGGGGCGTCGCTCTTCCTGATTCTGGTCGCGGATGTTTTCGACGTGCCGGGGGTCGTCTTTTGAGGCGGATCAGCGTTTTCGGGGCGACGGGGTCGGTCGGGCAGAACGCCCTTGATCTGGTGGCGCGGGATCCTGCCAGCTATGACGTTGTGGCCCTGACCGGCGGGCGCAATGTGGCGCGACTGGCGCAGGATGCGCGGGCGCTGAAGGCCGATCTTGCGGTGACCTGCTATCCGGAATGCTACAATGAACTGAAGGCCTTGCTGGCCGGAACGGATGTCGAGGTCGCCGCAGGCCCCGATGCCATCGCCGCGGCGGCCGCGCGTCCTGTGGACTGGGCGCTGTCGGCGATTGTCGGTGCCGCAGGTCTGGTGCCGGGCCTGGAGGCGCTGGCGCATGGCACGACCCTTGCGCTGGCCAACAAGGAATCGCTGGTGACCGCAGGCCCGCTGCTGATGGCGCGCGCCAAGGCGCATGGGGCGACGGTGCTGCCGGTGGACAGCGAACACTCGGCCGTGTTTCAGGCCCTTGTGGGCGAGCATATGGCGGCGGTCGAGCGGGTGATCATCACCGCAAGCGGCGGCGCCTTCCGCGACTGGCCGATCGAAAAGCTGGCGACGGCGACCCTGGCCGAGGCATCCAGCCATCCGAACTGGGATATGGGCCAGCGGATCACCATCGACAGCGCCTCCATGTTCAACAAGGCGATGGAACTGATTGAAACCAAAGAGTTTTTCGGCGTTACCTCCGAGATGATCGAGGTGCTGGTCCATCGCGAAAGCCTGATCCATGCGATGGTCGGTTTCAATGACGGTGCGCTGATGGCGCATGTCGGCCCGCCCGATATGCGCCACGCCATCGGCTATGCGCTGCACTGGCCCGAAAGGCGGGCGCTGCCGGTCGAAAGGCTGAACCTTGGCAAGATCGGCAAGCTGACCTTCGAGACACCGGACGAGGCGCGCTATCCCGCCTTGCGCATCGCCAAAGAGGTGATGCAGGCGGGCGGGCTGGCGGGGGCAGTCTTCAATGCCGCCAAGGAACGCGCGCTGGACGGTTTCATCGCGGGCGAGATCGGTTTTCTGGACATGTCGGCGGTGGTTTCCGCGACGCTCGACAAAATGTCATCGGGTCACGGGCTGCAATCGCAGAGGATGACGCTAGATACTGTGCTGGAAACGGACAGGCTGGCCCGCACCTATGCGGGCGAGGCGATCAGCAGGCTGGGATAGTAGAGTGGATCTGACGCAATTCGTGCCGCTTTTCGGCAATTTCGCATTCATGATTGCAGCCTTCGTGGTCGCGCTCTCGGTGATCGTCGCGATCCACGAGTATGGGCATTATATCGTCGGGCGCTGGTGCGGCATCCATGCCGAGGTCTTTTCGCTGGGGTTCGGGCCCATCATCTTCAGCCGCACCGACAAACGGGGCACGCAATGGCAAATCGCGGCGCTGCCCCTTGGTGGCTTTGTGCGTTTCATGGGTGATGCCAATGCCGCGAGCGTGGGCAGCGACGGGTCGGTGCCCGACAGCGATGCGCGCCGCACCATGGCCGGTGCGCCGCTTTGGGCGCGGACTTTGACGGTCGCAGCGGGGCCTGTCTTCAATTTCATCCTCGCCATCGCGATCTTTACCGGGTCGATCATGTATCAGGGGCGCGCGGTCGATCCGCTGACCTTCGACCGCCTGCACATGCTGCCGCCGGGTGTGGAATCAGACTTGCGCTCGGGCGATGTGATGATCGCTGTCGAAGGGCAAAGATTTGCTGTCGAGGAAGGGGAAACGCGGCTGGTCGACCGCGTCCCCCTGCAAGAGGTGCTGACCTATACCATCGAACGCGACGGCCGCGTGATGGATGTCTCGGGCCCCTATTATTTCCCGCCCGCCGTGCGCAGCGTCAGCCCGCGTTCGGCGGCCGATGACGCGAACATCAAGATCGACGACGTGGTCACCGCGATCGACGGAGAGCCGATCTTCGCCTTCTCGCAGGTGCAGGATATCGTGCTGGCCGCCGACGGGGCCGAGATGGTCTTTACCATCTGGCGCGACGGCGAGACGCTGGAAAAGACCATCGCCCCCCGCCGGGTCGACCTGCCGCTACCCGAAGGCGGCTTCGAGACGCGCTGGCTGATCGGCATCACAGGCACCATCTTTTTTGAGGCCAAGACCGAAGCCATCGGTGTCTTCGAGGCGCTGTCCTTGGGGGCAGAGGGGCTTTGGACCACGCTGACGACGTCGCTGTCGGCCTTGCAGCATATCATCATCGGCCAGATCTCGACCTGCAACCTGTCGGGCCCCGTGGGCATCGCCGAGACCAGCGGATCCATGGCCGAGCAGGGCGCGCAAAGCTTTATCTGGTTCATCGGCGCGCTGTCCGCTGCGGTGGGGTTGATCAACCTTTTCCCGATCCCCGTGCTCGATGGGGGGCATCTGGTGTTTTATGCCTACGAGGCGGTCGCCCGCCGCAAACCCAGCGATCGCGCGGTGCAGGTTTTCATGTTCGTGGGCCTTGCGCTGATCCTGACCATGATGATGTTCACCATCCTGAACGATACGATTCTCTGCCCCTGAAAACCGGGGCAGCGTGGCGGTTCCCGTTTTGACATCCTCCGGCTTTGCCGATACTCCAATGGCAATATGGATCTTTGCTTAGGGCGGTGGGAATGAAGGTATCGGGGGGGCGCGTTCTGGCGCGTGGCTACGCAGGCATCAGGTCGGTGCTGCTTGCAGGTGTCGTTGTCGGGCTGAGCGCTGTTTCTGCCGCCGCGCAGACCTTTTCTTTCAGCAGTTTCGCGATCGAAGGCAACCAGCGCGTCGCCGATGCGACCATCCTCAGCTTTGCCGGGCTGACGCCGGGCGGTGCGCTCGATACCGCCGGTCTGAACGATGCGGGGCAAGTCATTCGCGAGACGGGCCTTTTCGAAAGCGTCGAACTGATCCCGCGCGGCAATCAGCTTGTGATCCGCGTGGTCGAGTATCCGACGATCAACCGCATCAACATCGAAGGCAACAACCGCCTGAACGATGCGGCCCTCTTGCCGTTGATCCAGTCGGCACCGCGCCGCGTCTTCACGCCCGCGCAGGCCGAGGCCGATACCGCAGCCATCGCCGAGGCCTACGCCCGTCAGGGCCGCATCAATGCCACCGTCACGCCGCGGATCATTCCGCGCAGCGAAAACCGTGTCGATCTGGTCTTCGAAGTGATCGAGTCCGGTGTGACCGAGGTGGGCCGGATCAGCTTTGTCGGCAACCGGACGTTTTCCGAAAGCCGTCTGCGCCGTGTGCTTGAAACGAAGGAAGCGGGGATTTTCCGTGCCATCGTGGGCCGCGACACCTTCTCGCCCGAGCGGGTGGCGCAGGACCGTCAGGTGCTGACGGATTTCTACCGGTCGCGCGGTTTCGTGGATTTCGTGATCCAGAATATCGACGTGACCCTGACGCGCGAGCGTGACGCCTATCTTGTCACCTTCAACGTTCAGGAAGGCCAGCGGTTCAGCATTGGGACCGTCTCGGTCGCAAGCGAGATCAACGGCGTTTCCGCTGCCGACTTCGAGGGTGTCGCGCGGACCCGCCCGGGCGCCACCTATTCGCCGGTGCCCATCGACAATGATGTCGAGCGGTTGGAGAGGCTTGCCGTCGAACGCGGCCTGCGTTTCGTGCGGGTCGAGCCGCGCATCACCCGTAATCCGCGCGAACTGACACTGGATGTGCAATATGTGCTGACGAATGCGCCACGGATTTTTGTCGAGCGTATCGACATCGAAGGCAACAGCACGACTTTGGACCGCGTCATCCGAAGCCAGATCCAGACGGTCGAGGGCGACCCGCTGAACCCCCGTGAGATTGACGAAAGCGCCCGCCGCATCCGTGCGCTTGGTTTTTTCCAGAACGTGGCCGTCAATACGCGCCCGGGCTCGTCCGAAAGCCAGCGGATCATCGACGTGGATGTTGTCGAGGGACCGACTGGAACGCTGACCTTCGGGGCGAACTTCAACAGCGATACCGGCGCCAGCCTGATCGCATCTTACCGGCAGTCCAACTTTCAGGGACGCGGGCAACGGCTAAGCTTCGATCTGTCCACTGCCGAAACGAACCGCCGCTTCTTCTTCAGCTTCACAGAACCGCAGTTGCTGGGACGCGACCTGCGCGGGTCCTTCGACGTCAGTTACGCGACGACCGACAACGAGAACGCGCTTTATGACACCGAGACATTCCGCATCTCGCCGCAACTCAGCTTCCCCCTGACCGAAACCGCGCGGCTTTCGGTCTATTATGCGCTTGGCTACAACGATCTGTCGGATGTCTCGATCGATGCCAGCCAGGTCATTCAGGACGAGGCGACGCTGGGTGGGCTCTGGACCAATTCGCTGGGGTATACGCTGAGCTGGGACAGCCGGCGCAGCGGTCTGGATCCGAACACGGGGTTCGTGCTGCGCTTTGGTCAGGAATTCGGGGTCGGCGACAGCCAGTTCGTCAAGACGACCGCCCTGGCGGGTGCCGAGACGCGGATTTTCAACGAAGAGGTGACCCTGCGCGCGACGCTGGAAGGCGGGCTTTTGTCCTATAGCGAGGGCAGCAGCCGCGTGACCGACCGTTTCTTTCTGGGCAGCCGCCTGATGCGCGGGTTCGAGCCGGGCGGGATCGGTCCCCGCGATCAGCTGACGGACGACGCCCTGGGCGGCAACGCCTTCTCGGTCCTGCGGCTCGAGACGGAATTCCCGCTGGGACTGCCCAGTGAATACAACATCACGGGCGGTGCCTTCGTCGACTTCGGCTCGGTCTGGGATGTGGGTGAAATCGGCGGTGCAACGGTGGATTACAACGATTTCACGCTGCGCTCGATTGCCGGTCTGTCGCTGTTCTGGACAACGCCGATCGGGCCCTTGCGGTTCAACTTTACCGAACCGCTCGACGTGCAGCCCACCGACAAGACGCGCAGCTTCGAAGTCACCATTTCGACGAGCTTCTGATGCGTGTCTTTTGGGCGGGACTGCTGTGGCTGATGCTGGTTGTGCCAGCGTCCGCGCAAGAGTTCCGTCCACAGGTGCTGATCATCGACAGTGACCGGCTTTATCTCGAAAGCGACTATGGTCGCCGGGTGGCCGCCGATCTGGCCGCCCAAGCAGAAGAGATTCAGGCCGAAAACGACCGCATCGTGGAATCCCTGACGCTGGAAGAACGCAGCCTGACGCTGCGGCGGCCGCAAATGACGCCCGAGGCCTTCCGCGCCGAATCCGAAGCCTTCGACGAGAAGGTCCAAGAGGTGCGCCGCGTGCGCGATGCCAAGAACCTCGAATTTCAGGTCGCCAATGCCGAAGCGCGGGCCGACTTCGAAGAACGCGTGCAGGGCATCCTTGCCAATATCATGCTGGAACGCGGTGCCGTGCTGGTGATGGAACAGCGCAGCGTCCTGTTGTCGATCCGTGCGGCCAATATCACCGAGGCGGCGATTGCCCGCGTGAATGCCGAATTGGGCGATGGCACCGAATAGGGTGCGGCTTGTCGGTCCGGCATGGCCTTGCTAGTGATACTCAAACGCATAAGACGCCAAGAACAGGGACATCCATGACCGACGCCGTCACCTCTGCCGATATCCAGCTGATCCAAGCCATTCTGCCGCATCGCTATCCGTTCTTGCTGGTCGACAAGGTGCATAGCATCGACGGGGTGAAATCCGCCGTCGGCATCAAGAACGTCACCATGAACGAGCCGCATTTTCAGGGCCATTTCCCCGGCAACCCGATCATGCCCGGCGTCACCATCGTCGAGGCGATGGCCCAGACGACCGCCGTGATGGTCGGGGCCTCGCTGGGGCTGACCGAGGGCAATCTGCTGGTCTATTTCATGGCGATCAACGGCTGCAAGTTCCGCCGCAAGGTGGTGCCGGGCGATGTGCTGGAACTGCATGTCGAGACCCTGCGCGGCAAGCCGGGCGGCAAGGTCTGGCGCTTCAAGGGCACGGCGATGGTGGACGGCGAACTGGCCGCCGAGGCCGAGTTCACCGCGATGATGGACAAGCAGACCGCATGAGCGACATCCATCCCTCTGCCGTGATCGCCGAAGGGGCGGTGCTTGGCGACGGATGCCGCGTCGGGCCTTTCTGTGTGCTGGGCCCTCAGGTGGTTCTGGGCGCGCGGGTGGTGCTGAAAAGCCATGTGGTCGTACAGGGCGACACCCATATCGGTGACGATACGATGGTCTTTCCCTTCGCCGTTCTGGGGGAAATCCCGCAGGACCTGAAATACGACGGCGAGGCTGCCCGCCTGCGGATCGGCCGTCGCAATCGCATCCGTGAACATGTGACGATGAATATCGGCACCCAAGGCGGCGGCGGGGTCACGCGGGTCGGGGATGATGGTCTCTTCATGGCGGGCTGCCATATCGCCCATGACGCGCAGATCGGGGATCGGGTGATCGTGGTCAATTCCTCGGCTGTGGCGGGCCATTGCGTGATCGAGGACGACGTGATCATCGGCGGTCTGTCGGGTGTGCATCAATGGGTGCGGATCGGGCGCGGTGCGATCATCGGGGCCGTGACCATGGTGACCAAGGATGTGGTGCCGCACGGGTTGGTGCAGGGGCCGCGCGGGGCGCTGGACGGGCTGAACCTTGTGGGCCTCAAACGCAAGGGTGTCGCGCGCGAGGATATCACCGCGATGCGGGCGGCGTTCCAGATGCTGAAGGATGGCGAGGGCACGTTCAATGACCGCGCCCAGCGTCTGGCGGAAGAAAGCAACAGCCCTTACGTGCAGGAAATGGTGGCCTTCATCCTTGGCGAGACCGACCGCAACTTCCTGACGCCCGGCTGATGCTGGCGCTGATCGCAGGCACAGGGGCGCTGCCGCCGGAACTGCTGGCGCGTCTGCCCGAAAGGCCGCTGGTCTGCGCGATGGCGGGGTTTCGGCCCGCGGTGACGCCGGATGTCACCTTCCGGATCGAGCACTTGGGGGGTTTTCTGGCCGATCTGCAAGCGCGCGGTGTGACCGAAGTATGCCTCGCCGGTGCCGTGCGGCGTCCGAAGATCGATCCGGCGGCGATTGATGCGGCGACCCTGCCGCTGGTGCCGCGGATCAAGGCGGCAATCGCGCAGGGTGACGATGGTGCCCTGCGGACCATCATCGCGATTTTCGAGGAATGCGGGCTGAAGATACGCGCCGCACATGAGATCGCGCCGGACCTCTTGCCCGAGGCTGGCGTGCTGACGGGTGGGGTCGTGACCATCGATCACAAGAAGGACGCCGTTCTGGGCGAGCAGACCATCGCCGCCATGGGGGCTGCGGACCTTGGGCAGGCCTGTCTGGTGCGGGGTGGCCGCGTGCTGGCCCGTGAGGGGCAGGATGGCACGGATGCGATGTTCGCCCGCTTCGCCCCGGCGGATGATCCGTTTTGGGGGGCGGTGGACATGCTGGGCGATGTGCTGGGGTCGGCCTCGGAATGGCTGAGCGGGGCGGGGGGTGAACCTAGCGACCTACGCGGCGCCATCCTGTTCAAGGCGCCCAAGCCCGATCAGGACTGGCGCGCCGATCTGCCGGTCATCGGGCCGCAGACGGCGGAACATGCCGTGCGGGCGCGGCTGGCGGGGATCGTGATCGAGGCTGGCGGCGTGATGGTCTTGGACCGCGCGCGGGTGACCGCGACACTGGAAGATGCGGGGCTGTTCCTTTGGGTGCGGCCCAAGGGGGGCGCATGAGGGTCTTCGTGATCGCGGGCGAGGCCTC
>NZ_DAIPIW010000058.1:0-16557 GCF_036770585.1 Yoonia sp.
GTCCGTCCGGGGAAAGGGGAAGTCCGCTCAGCACACGATTTGTGCAACAGAGCCGACGTGATCCAGCATCCTAAAACTCCAATAAACACGGGCGTTAACCCACGATTCGCGCATCTCGGCCCGCAACGTCCACCGCGCGTTGCGTCACGCCCCCCAGACCTCGGCCGGATCGCGGGCCAGATCGGCGCAAGCTGCGTGGCGCGGGCACCCCGTCAGGTGGTTGTTGATCAGCCCCGTGGCCTCCATGAAGGCATAGACGATCGTCGGCCCGCAGAAGCGGAATCCGGCCTTTTTCAAATCCTTCGAGATCTGGGCCGAGAGTTTGCTTTGCGTCGGCATCTCGGCCCTCTCCGCCAGCGTCGTGCGCAGGGGCCGCCCGTCGACGTAGGTCCACAGGAACCGGTCAAACCCCTGATTTGCCTCGATTTCCAGATAGGCGCGCGCGTTACCGATGGTGGCCTCGATCTTGCCGCGATGGCGGATGATGCCAGCATCCCCCAGCAGCCGCGCCACATCCGCCTCGCCCCATTCCGCGATCACCGCAGGGTCGAACCCTGCGAAGGCCGCACGGAAATTCTCGCGCTTTTTCAGGATCGTGATCCACGACAACCCCGCCTGAAACCCGTCGAGGATCAGCTTTTCCCACAGCGCGCGGCTGTCATACTCGGGCACGCCCCATTCGGTGTCGTGGTAGGCGATATAGATCTGCTCGGGCCCTGCCCAGGGGCATCTTTCGCTCATGCTTTAACCACCCGTTAGCCGTTCCCCCGCAATGCTGCGCCCGACGATGAGGGACAGCCATGCAAAACACTACGCTGCGACAATACGACATGGAAGACCGCGCCTTGGGCGACCCACTTTCCTATGCGATGGCCAGCCGCGACAGGGACTTGATGCGCATCGTCGGCGATGCCCTTGCCGCAGGCCGCGCGCAGCTTGCCTTCCACCCTGTTTATTCAGCGGCAAATCAGGGGCAAATCGTCTGCCACGAAGGGCTGCTGCGCCTTAGTGACGCGCGCGGGCATATCATCCCTGCCGGTCACTTCATGCCGCTGGTCGAGGGGACGGGTCTTGCGCGGCAGCTCGACTGCGCATCCCTGCGGCTGGCCTTGCGGGAACTGGCGGTCCGGCCCGATCTGCGGCTGTCGATCAATGTCTCGGCGCGGTCCATCGGTGATGGGGAATGGCGCCGCGCGCTGGATCGCGGGCTGGCGGCGGGGACAGAGATAGGACCGCGCTTGATCCTTGAAATCAATGAAACTTCCGCGATGCTTCTGGCCGAAAACGTGATCCGCTTCATGCACGAGATGCAGCCTCTGGGGGTCTGCTTTGCGCTTGACGGCTTCGGCGCGGGTTTCACCGCCTTCCGGCATCTCAAGGATTTCTTCTTCGACATGGCCAAGATCGACAAAAGCTATGTCCGCAACATCGACAGCGACCCCGACAATCAGGTGCTGGCAGAGGCGCTGATCACCGTTGCCCATCAGTTCGACATGGTCGCCATCGCGGATGGCGTCGAAACCCGGGCCGAGGCCGAATTTCTCACAGGGATCGGTGTCGACGGTCTGCAGGGGTATCTCTTTGGCCGTCCGACCCTTGACCGGGCCTGATGTGCCACGGTCGCACCGTGACATCACCCAAGGTTGCGCCTGCTGCATAGGGGAATTGATTTGCCCCGATGCCCCTTCCAACGTATCAGGCCCCGAAAGCGGCAGCCCGGACTGTCTTGCGCCAGTCGCGCCAAGATGGCACCGTCCTGTCGGGAGCAAACCTGGAGGGGAGTCTTCATGACCAACGTCGTTATCGCATCCGCCGCCCGCACCGCTGTGGGCAGCTTTGGCGGATCATTCGCAAACACACCTGCCCATGACCTTGGGGCCGCCGTCCTCGAAGCGGTCGTCGCGCGCGCGGGCGTCGACAAGTCCGACGTCAGCGAAACCATTCTGGGTCAGGTGCTGACGGCGGCGCAGGGTCAGAACCCTGCGCGTCAGGCGCATATCAACGCAGGCCTTCCGAAAGAGGCCGCCGCCTGGGGCATCAACCAGGTCTGCGGGTCCGGCCTGCGGGCCGTGGCCCTGGGGGCGCAGCACATCATGCTGGGCGATGCCAGCATCGTTTGCGCGGGCGGTCAGGAAAACATGACCCTCAGCCCCCATGCCGCTGCGCTGCGCGCCGGGCACAAAATGGGTGACATGAAATATATCGACACGATGATCCGCGACGGCCTGTGGGACGCCTTCAACAACTACCACATGGGCCAGACGGCCGAGAACGTCGCCGAGCAGTGGCAGATCAGCCGCGACATCCAGGACGAATTCGCCGTCGCCAGCCAGAACAAGGCCGAGGCCGCGCAGAAGGCAGGCAAGTTCGCAGATGAGATCGTGCCGTTCACGATTTCCACGCGCAAAGGCGATATTGTCGTCGATCAGGACGAATACATCCGCCACGGCGCCACGATGGAGGCCATGCAGAAACTGCGCCCTGCTTTCACCAAGGACGGTTCGGTCACGGCTGCGAACGCATCCGGCCTGAACGACGGGGCCGCCGCAACCCTGCTGATGTCCGCGGATGAGGCTGAAAAGCGCGGGATCGAACCCTTGGCGCGTATCGCATCCTACGCGACCGCCGGGCTTGATCCATCGGTCATGGGCGTCGGCCCGATCTATGCCTCGCGCAAGGCGCTGGATAAGGCCGGCTGGTCCGTCGACGATCTGGACCTCGTCGAAGCGAATGAAGCCTTTGCCGCACAGGCCTGCGCCGTCAACAAAGAGATGGGCTGGGATCCGTCGATCGTGAACGTCAATGGCGGCGCGATTGCCATCGGTCACCCGATCGGCGCCTCTGGCTGCCGCGTTCTGAACACCCTGCTCTTCGAGATGAAGCGCCGTGGTGCAAAGAAAGGCCTTGCCACGCTCTGCATCGGCGGCGGCATGGGCGTCGCGCTCTGCGTCGAGCGTCCATAATTACCCAAGCAATATAGTTGCGCCCAACGCGGCGCAACTGTAACAAGATTACCAAATGAATTTCTGGGAGGAGAACCTATGACCCGTGTTGCACTTGTAACAGGCGGATCGCGCGGTATCGGCGCAGCCATTTCAACGGCCCTCAAGGATGCAGGCTACACCGTCGCCGCGACCTATGCCGGCAACGATGAAAAGGCCGCCGCCTTTACCGCCGAAACCGGCATCAAGACCTACAAATGGGATGTCGGCGATTACGACGCCTGTGCGACCGGCATCGCAAAGGTCGAGGCAGAGGTCGGTCCGGTCGAGGTTCTGGTCAATAACGCCGGCATCACCCGCGACGCGCCGTTTCACAAGATGACCCCCCAGCAGTGGAAAGAGGTCATCGACACCAACCTTTCCGGCGTCTTCAACATGACCCACCCCATCTGGCCGGGAATGCGCGAACGCAAGTTCGGCCGGATCATCACCATCAGCTCGATCAACGGGCAGAAGGGCCAGTTCGCGCAGGCCAATTATGCCGCCGCCAAGGCCGGTGATATCGGCTTTACCAAGGCGCTGGCGCAGGAGGGCGCGCGTGCGGGCATCACCGTGAACGTGATCGCCCCCGGTTACATCAACACCGAAATGATGAGCACGATCCCCGAAAAAGTGATGAACGAGGTGATCCTGCCGCAGATCCCCGTCGGACGTCTGGGCGAAGCCGCCGAGATCGCCCGCGCGGTCGTCTTCCTTGCCTCCGATGACGCGGGCTTCATCACCGGCGCGACGCTGTCGGCCAACGGTGGCCAGTACATGACCTAAGGCCTGACGGGCTTTGGGAAACGACAAAGGGCCGCGCCGTTCTGGCGTGGCCCTTTTCGTATGTGCGCATGATCCGCGGCTTAGTTGTGGCGGAAGATCATCCAGCGAAAGGCTTTGCGGATGGCCTCGCCGCGTTCCTTGTGTGCGCGGTCGAAACCTTCGCGGACGCGGGCGTTTGTTGTTGTCTCGAACATGGGTCTGATCCTTTGATTGCGGTGCCTGGCGGCGTTGTCTTGATGGGTCATATATGCGGTTTCACCTCGGCTCTGACAAACGAGTCTTTCTATTGCTTCAGTTAAGCTGTATTGAACTGAATTATGCCGGATAGATTGCCACCATTGACCGCACTACGTGCCTTTGAAGCTGCGGCGCGCCATATGTCATTTGCCAAGGCTGCGGCGGAACTGAACGTGACACCTGCCGCGTTATCATATCAAATCAAGACTTTAGAGGCTGATTTGGGCACGCCCGTTTTCCGCCGTCTCAATCGCGCGGTTGCCTTGACCGAGGCGGGACGCAGCCTTGCACCAGGCGCAAGGGACGCTTTCGCGACCTTGCAAGCTGCCTGGCGCAATGCAAAGCGCCTTAATGATAACGGCGTGCTGACCGTGACGGCTGGCCCCGCTTTCACATCGAAATGGCTGGCCCCGCGCATGTATGATTTCGCCCAAGCCCACCCCGAAATCGAGCTGCGCTTTCTTGCGACACTGCGCATCATCGACTTTGACCGCGACGAGGTCGATGTCGCGATCCGCTTTGGTCTGGGGCAGGAGAAGGATGTCTATTCCCGCTCTCTGATCGAAGAGTGGCTGACACCGATGATGTCGCCCGCGCTGGCCGAGAGGGTCGACTCGCCGGACAAGCTCGCAAAGGCGGTGCTGATCCATGATGAATCGATCAGTCCGTTCAAGACGCCGATGGGGTGGGGGGCCTGGGCCAAGGCTGCCGGCGTGACGCTGGACGAGACGCATGGGCCGCGCTTTTCGCAGGCCGACCATGCGCTTGATGCAGCCATCGCAGGCGCCGGGGTCGTGTTGGGGCGGGTCTCGTTGGCGACCCGCGCGCTCGAGGCGGGGCGTCTGGTTGCCCCTTTCGAGGTCGGGTTGATCTCGGATGCGCAGTTCCGCTTCATCTGTCCGCGTGGCAGCGAAAAGCGCCCCCATATCGCGGCTTTCGAGGCATGGGTCATGGATGAAATCAAATCGTCGCAGGGCTTTGCCGCGGGGCGACGTTTGATTCGCGCAAGCGATCTGCTTTGACGGCGCCCTGTAAATTCGCCGTCAAAGCGATGCGGTGAAATCAGTGGGCGCTGAGCCGGGTGATTTCTTCCTTCAGCAAAAGCTTTTCTTTCTTGAGTTTGGCAAGTTCGAGGTCATCCGATCCCGGACTGCGCTGCAAGATCTCGACGTGCTCCGAGAGGTGTTGATGTTTCTTCTTCAGTTCCTGCAAGTGCGAACTCAAGCTCATATGGTTACTCCTCTGGGTTAGATGCAGGTCGACTGCAGCATATTCCGCAGGACCTGTCACGCTGCAGGGCAGCAAACCCAGTCTGTCGGTAAAATATTACCGAAATCCTAATCCCAGACGGTCAAATCTGCCCCTTTTCGCAGCACATCCCGGATGACTTGTGTATAACTTTCGCGGTCACCGTCATGCGTCGCGCCCTCGTGCAGGACCAGCGGCGCGGTCATGCGGAAAGGGGCGCGGCCGTCCTGCCGTGCCATCAGCAAGAACAGGTCCGGCGGTTTGCCCGTGCGTCCCGCAATCGGACAGACGACAACAGACCCAAGCCGCCCCCTGATCCCGTCCAGCACCTCTGGCAGGCGTTCGATCCGCTGGATCAGCACCAGATGGCCCTTGGCCGCGATCCGCCTGATCCCGACGTCCAGCCATGTGGCCAAGGGCGTGCAGCCGCCAAGCGCGATGTCGCGCCCTGCATCCGCGGCCTCGGTCCCGTTCCGGCGGTCGAAGTAGGGCGGGTTCATGATGACGAATGAAAACTGCCGCTGGCGCAGATCGTCGGGCAGGGCGGCAAGATCGGCCGCGACCACGGCCACGTCAGCCTTGTTTTCGCGGGCATTCCGGCGCGCGAGATCGGCATATTGGGGCTGCACCTCGACCCCAGTTACGGCAACTCCGGTCACCCGCGCCGCAAGGCACAGCGCCGCGGTGCCGACCCCGCATCCCAGTTCCAGAACCGTATCGCCCGCCCGCGCCGGCACCGCCGCCGCCAGCAGGACCGGATCGACCCCCGCCCGATAGCCCTTGCGCGGTTGCCAGACATGCAGGCGACCCCCGAGAAAGGCATCCTGGGTCAGCTCGTCAGTCACGGCCCAGATCGATCTCGGCGTCGCGCATCACGGCCTCGGCCATGAACAAATCGCGGTCCATCACCATCAGGCGGCGCGGCATTATACCGATGCTGCCTTCCAGGACGCTCATGTTTACGTCGAAAGTGAACCAGTCTATACCCTCGCTGTCCAAAAGGGCGGTTGCAAAGGCGATCACGGTCGGGTCGTTGGTGCGCAGAAGCTCTTTCATGAAACCAGACCTAAGATGCGGCTGCGGCCTTGTCTATCAAATGACGGAAACTTGCATGAGCCTTGACGCTGCCGCCACCAAACCGCACGAACAGCTTGCCGCGGCACTGGCGGATGATCTGACGGCTGTGAACGCCCTGATCCGCGCGCGGATGGCGTCCGAACATGCCCCGCGCATCCCCGAAGTGACCGCCCATCTGGTCGAGGCCGGTGGCAAGCGCCTGCGCCCCATGCTGACCCTCGCTGCGGCGCGGATGTGCGGCTATGACGGCCCCTACCATGTGCATCTGGCCGCCACGGTGGAATTCATTCACACCGCGACCCTGCTGCACGATGACGTGGTTGACGAAAGCAAGCAAAGGCGCGGTCGCCCGACGGCGAACCTGCTGTGGGACAATACTTCCAGCGTGCTGGTCGGCGATTACCTTTTCGCGCGGTCGTTCCAGTTGATGGTCGAGACCGGCTCGCTGCGGGTTCTCGACATCCTCGCCAATGCCGCCGCCACCATTGCCGAGGGCGAGGTGCTGCAACTGACCGCCGCCAGCGATCTGGCGACGACCGAAGAGACCTACCTGAAGGTCGTGCGCGGCAAGACGGCGGCGCTGTTTTCCGCGGCGATGGAGGTCGGCGGCGAAATCGCGGGGCAGGATGCGGCGACCAAGCAGGCGCTGTTCGACTATGGCGACGCGTTGGGCATTTCCTTTCAGATCGTCGACGATCTGCTGGACTATGGCGGGACCAAGGCGATCGGCAAGAACCTTGGCGACGACTTCCGCGAGCGGAAGCTGACCATGCCCGTCATCCGCGCCGTGGCCAAGGCTGACGCCGGGGAACGCGCCTTTTGGGACCGCACCATCGGCAAAGGGCGTCAGGAAGAGGGCGATCTGGAACAGGCCATGGCCCTGCTTGCCAAGCACGGCACGATGGAAAGCACACGGGATGACGCACTGGCATGGGCCGAAAAGGCGAAAGCAGCACTTGGTCAGGTGCCGGACCATGCCCTGAAGCAAATGCTGATCGACCTTGCCGATTACGTCGTCGCGCGGATCACCTGAGGGTCACGCGCGCTCTTTGGCCGTCCGTCGTCGCGAGCCAAGCAGAACCCCGGCAGAGATCGCAAAAAGCAGCACCGGAAACGTGCGCGCATAGGGCCCCGACAGCAGGCTGTAGACCGCAAGTGTCGAGATCACGCAAAAGAACGCGGCAAGGTAGGGATCATCCGCCTTGCGGAAAATCGCGCAGGTCCGGAACCACAGATAGGCACCGCAGCCAAGCGCAAAGGTCCCCAAGGGAATGCCGAACCAGAGCCATGCATCCAAGATGATGTTGTGCGCGCTGCCATGGGTGAAGCCGGGCAACTCTTTATGCGGCAAGGCACCATAGCCAAGCAGCGGCTGCTCGACGATAAAGGACATGGTCAGCTTCCACAGCGTCAGACGCCCTGACGACATCGCGTCGACGTTCCCTTGGCTGAGTTTGGCATCAATCCGCGGGAGGATCCCGTATGAGGTCGATGGCAGGTAGAGAAAGACCGAAATCACCCCCCCGACAGCGACACATGCCAAAGCGATGGCAAGCCGTTTCGTGTTCCGGGTTTTCGACAGTGCCAGAACCGCACCAAAGCTGACCGCCAATGCGATAAGCCCGCCGCGAGACCCGCTCCAGAAAAGTGTCGTCGAGGCGACGATGATCAAAAGCAGCAATGCAGGGTGAAACCTGTCATCCTCTTTGCTGGTCGCCAGACGGATGACCAGCAGGGACAGGGCGATCGATGAAATCCAGCCAAGCGCACGCGGGTTTTCGTAGGCGTAGAGCATGTTGGCAGCCCCGCGCCAGCCGACAATCTCGGCGAACCGGTCCGTGTCGACGAGAACCAGCACCATCGGCAGGGCCGTGAAGATCAGCCCGTATGACAGGATCCGAAAGGTCCTTTCGGGCGTCAGAACACCGTCCCTGACCATCACGTAGATCACCGTCCCCGCCAAAGCCGCCCCAAGCCATGACGACAGCCCATAGACGGGATAGAACCAATCTGTGCTCATGATCAGCGACAGGATCAGGGCATAGCCGAAGAAACCGAGGATTGCCCAAAAGAACCGCCTTTCCCCGTTCGAAAACAGCTGCGTCTTCACAATGGCCATCAGCGGGATTGTCGTGAAAAGAAAGCTTCCCATGGTCATCGTCATGGTCCAGTTGATCTCGCGCCATTTCACGATCACGAAGTCCACGATGGGCGTGACGAACATGCTGACGGGAACAAACCAGAGAATGATGACGCTGAGCATCGTCAGCAGTTTGTAGCGGTCTTCGGGTCGCGAACTGAACATTCTCGAAGAGCACCTCGAAACATGGCCGGACATGGTCCGGGCGGAACAACTGCCGGCCAGAGGATCTTTGTCATCGGGTCGGCTGCGCGACCATACACCCTGCAAGGCACCGGGAAAGCCACGAAATTCCCGGCAAACGCGAAAATCGCGTCTGCGCGCCAGCAGCCGCTATTGTCTGCAGGTTCAGGTCACATAGGTCGGATGGAACAGACCGCCCGGCGATTGCGTGAAGATCTCGCAGCCATCGGCGGTGATCCCGACAGAGTGTTCGAATTGCGCCGAAAGTGACTTGTCTCGGGTCACCGCCGTCCAGTCGTCGGCCAGCACCTTGGTTTCGGGGCGGCCGAGGTTGATCATCGGCTCGATGGTGAAGAACATGCCCTCTTCCAGACGCGCACCCGAGCCCGGGCGCCCGTAGTGCAGCACATTGGGCGGGGCGTGAAACACGCGGCCCAACCCATGCCCGCAGAAATCGCGGACAACGGACATGCGCTGGCTTTCGGCATAAAGCTGGATCGCATAGCCGATGTCACCGAAGGTATTGCCGGGCTTGGCGGCCTCGATCCCCTTCATCAGGGCATCATGTGTGACCTCGATCAGCCGCTCGGCCTTGCGGCTTGGCTTGCCGGCCACATACATCCGGCTGGTATCGCCATACCAGCCATCGACGATGACGGTCACGTCGATGTTCAGGATATCCCCGTCCTTGAGAACCTTGTCCCCGGGGATGCCATGGCAGACCACATGATTGACCGAAATGCAGCTGGCATGTTGATAGCCCTTGTAGCCGATGGTCGCCGATATCGCGCCTGCATCACTGACCCATCGGGTGATCAGGCGGTCAAGCTCGCCGGTGGTCTGACCGGGGAAAACATGGGCCGCGATATCGTCGAGGATCCGCGCCGCAAGCGCACCCGCCTTCGCCATGCCGGGGTAGTCGGCAGGCTGATAGATGCGGATACCATCTTTGGTCAGGTGGGCTTGCTGCATTTTCAACGTCTCGTTCCTTGCGTGCTTCTTCGCCACATAGGTGAAAACGCGGGGAAGTTCTAGGCCCGGAACCCAAGCGGTTCGCCCAATGTGATCGCATGTGGGCTGATCCGGCAGGCCTGCGCCAGCACCCGGACGCCCGCCCTTTGGGCGCGATCGAAGGCGGCGCGGTAGGCGGGGTCGATATCCGATGCCAGTGTGACGGCTGTGCAGTCGGTCCGCTGCACCAGATAGAACATGACCGCATGCTGCCCTGCGGCGGCCATCGCGGCAAGGTCGTCCAGATGCTTGGCCCCGCGCGCGGTCACGCTGTCGGGAAATTCGGCAAGGCCCGCCTGCCGCGAGAGAGTGACGCTCTTGACCTCGACGTAAGTGTCGGGCCCGTCGCCGCTGAGCAGGAAATCAATGCGGCTGTTCTGGCCGTATTTCACCTCGGGGCGGACCAGATCATAGGGCGGCAGGCCGGGCACCTGATGGGCGATCAGCGCGGCCCTGAGCGCGCGATTGGGAACGGATGTATCGACTCCCGTGAAATGCCCGTTTTCATGATCGACCAGCCGCCAGCCGAACCGCAGCTTCTTGTTGGGATCGTCATTCGCTTCCAGCCAGACCTTCGTCCCCGGTTCCGCCAGACCCATCATGCTGCCGGGATTGGCGCAATGGGCCGTCACCTCGCGCCCGTCGTCAAGCCGGACATCGGCCAGAAACCGTTTGTAGCGTTTGATCAGGCGGGCGGGGACAAGGGGCGTGGCAAATTCCATACCTGCCCTATAACGTCTTGAAACAGTCAGGAGAACAGCCAATGGCAAACCCTACCGCCGCGATGCTAGTGATCGGGGACGAGATCCTCTCGGGCCGGACGCGCGACGCGAACATGCATTATCTGGCAGGGCAGTTGACCACGCGCGGGATCGACCTGAAAGAGGTGCGGGTGGTCAGCGACGATCGCGACGCCATCGTCGCGGCGGTCAAGGCCTTGTCGGCGGGCTATGCCCATGTCTTCACCAGTGGCGGGATCGGGCCGACCCATGACGATATCACCGCCGACAGCATCGCTGCGGCCTTTGGTGTGGGGATCGGCGTTCGCGATGATGCGCGGGCGCTGTTGCAGGCCCATTACGCGCGCGCGGGGCAGGTACTGAACGAGGCCCGCCTGCGCATGGCACGCATTCCTGACGGGGCGACGCTGATCGAGAACCCCGTCAGCACCGCGCCGGGGTTCACGCTGGGAAACGTGCACGTTCTGGCCGGTGTGCCAAGCGTGTTTCAGGCGATGGTCGCCAGCATCCTGCCGATGCTGACCGGCGGGGCGCCCTTGCTGTCACGCACGCTCTGCCTGATGCGCGGCGAGGGGGATCTGGCCGGACCTCTGGGCACATTCGCGGCGAACCATCCGTCACTGTCCGTCGGCTCTTATCCGTTCCAGAAGGATGGCATCTATGGGTCCAATATCGTGGTCCGGGGGATGGACGCGGGCGAACTGGACGCGGCGATGACCGAACTTGAAAGGCTTCTTGCCGCATGACCCTGCCCTCGGCCCGCAAGCTTTATGCCGTGATCGACGGCACATGGCCTTCCTTGGCCAAGCGGGCGGTCGGGCCCTGGACGATCCGCATCGATGGCAAGGGCGGCAGCCGCGTCTCGGCGGCGACGGTGGAAGCCGCGTTCGGCGAGGCGGACATCGCAACGGCCGAGGACGCCATGCGCGAGGTCGGGCAGACCCCGCTTTTCATGATCCGCGAAGGGGATGCCGGGCTGGATGCCATGCTGGCCGCGCGCGGATATGTCATCAAGGATCCGGTGAACCTCTACGCGGCCCCCGTCGCCAGGATCGCGACCACGCGCCCGCCGCCCATCACCAGTTTCGAGGTCTGGCCGCCACTGGCCGTCCAGACCGAGATCTGGGCCGCCGGCGGGATCGGGCCGGGGCGGATCGATGTGATGGACCGCGCGCGCCCCCCCAAGACGACCCTGCTGGGCCGCATCGATGACCGGCCTGCGGGCACGGTGTTTGTCGGGATCGCTGCCGATTGCGCGATGATCCACGCGCTGGAAATCGCCACAGACCACCGGCGCAAGGGGCTGGCCCGCCATCTGACGCAAGCGGCGGCCTTTTGGGCGCAGGACAACGGTGCGGCGTTCCTGACGCTGGTCACGACGCAGGCGAATGCGGGGGCGAATACGCTCTACTCTTCACTCGGGATGACGCTTGTGGGACAGTATCACTATCGGATCCTGCCGGAGTAAGACATTGACCGACCAACCGACCGCCCTTGATCTGCCCATGGTGGATCCCCTGCCGGAGGCGACGCAGAAGTACTTTGACATCTGTCAGGACAAGCTGGGGATGGTACCGAATGTGCTGCGTGCCTATGCCTTTGATATCGCCAAGCTGAATGCCTTTACCGCGCTCTATAACGACATCATGCTGGGCGAGAGCGGGCTGTCGAAACTGGAACGCGAGATGATCGCGGTGACGGTCTCGTCCATCAACAAATGCTACTACTGCCTGACCGCGCATGGGGCGGCGGTGCGGCAACTGTCCGGTGATCCGAAACTGGGCGAGATGCTGGTGATGAACTGGCGCGTTGCACCGCTGGATGCCCGGCAAAGGGCGATGCTGGACTTCGCCGAGATGATGACCGTCGCCAGCGCCAGGATCACCGACGACGACCGGCAGGCCCTGCGCGATGTAGGGTTCTCGGACCGCGACATCTGGGACATCGCCGCAACGGCGGGTTTCTACAACATGAGCAACCGGATCGCCTCGGCCACCGATATGCGGCCCAACGATGAATACCACGCGCAGGCCAGATGATCCTGCGCGCAACTGTCATTTGTCTGGCCATGGCGGGGCCGGCCTGGGCGCAAAGCCTGCAGTTCCCCTCGAACGCGACGTTGACGCGCGAGGATGTCGTGGCGCTCGACAGCTACGCTGTGCCCACCGATATCTGGGCCGACGGGGAATTGCCCTTGCAGGTCGTGGAAGGGCAGGTGACGCGGCAGGCGTGGCGGATCGCGGCGCCGTCACTGACCACGCTGCAAATCCTGCGCCCCCTGCGCGAGCAATTGCGCAATGACCGTTTCCGCGTGATCTTCGAATGCCAGACCGAGGCCTGCGGCGGCTTCGATTTCCGGTTTTCCATCGCGACCTTTCCGCCGCCGGAAATGCGGATCAACATCGGTGATTTCCGCTTTCTGGCCTCTGAACGGCAGGGTAGCGAGGGGATGGAGTATCTGACGCTCTTTGTCAGCCGCACCGCGCAGGCGGGATTTGTCGAGATCACCTATGTCGCACCGGCAGCGCTGGAGACAGCGCCGATCGCGGACGCCGCAGCGACGCCGTTGCGCGCGCTGGGCAGCATCCCGGATGCCGCGCTGGCAGATCAGCTGGATACGGTCGGGCACAGTATCCTTGCGGATTTGGCCTTTGACACCGGTTCGGCCCAGTTGGGTGCGGGGCCCTTTGTCTCGCTTCAGGCGCTGGCGGATTACCTTGCTGATTTCCCTGACCGCAGGATTGCCCTTGTCGGGCATACGGATTCGTCCGGGTCGCTGGAGGCGAACATCGCCTTGTCGAAACGGCGGGCGGGTTCGGTGCTGGAACGTCTGGTCGCCGTCCATGGTGTGCCGCGCCGCCAGTTGGAAGCGCAAGGCATGGGCTATCTGTCCCCGATCGCCAGCAACCTGACCCAAGAGGGACGCGAGGCGAACCGGCGCGTCGAGGTGATCGTCACATCGACCCGGTAGCGGTCACGCCGCCAAACCCGGCATGGCGAAGACCAGTTGCGCGCGTCCGTCCTGCTTGGCGCGATAGAGCGCCTTGTCCGCCCGTGCGAAAATGTCCTTGACCTGCTCGCCCGGTGTGCCGATCGCCGCCCCGACCGATAGCGTGACCGACAGCGGAAACCCGTCATCATCATGAAAGGTGATGGGACGGGTCAAGCGTTCGCCGATGATGCGTGCCTGACCGCGTGTCGTGGCCCGCAGGTAGACGGCGAATTCCTCGCCCCCGATCCGGCCGACCACGTCCTCCCTGCGGACGCCGCGCGCGATGGAATGGGCGATAGACTGCAGACACCTGTCGCCAACACTGTGTCCATAGGTGTCGTTGATCGCCTTGAAGTGATCCGCGTCGATCACCAGCAGCACACCCCGCCCGTCGATGGCCCGCAGCCTGTCGATCGCGTCGAAGAACGACCGGCGGTTGTTCAGTCCGGTCAGAGGGTCTTTACGTGACAACCGCGACAGTTTCCGCTGCAACCTGACCTGAAAGACGGTGACAGCCAGAAAGAAGGCGATGAAAGGTCCGCCGACGAACAGCCCGTGGGCGATGTAGTAGGTCAGGCTTTGTGTGGTGCGCCCCGACACGATATCGAAAAAGACATTGGCCAGCATGACCATCGACAGAAACAACATGAACCGGGCCAGGAAACCCGGCACGCCGTGTGGCGCCAGCGCCTTCATCAACCAGTTGAACATCGTCCTGCACCTCGCAAGGGCAGGTTAGTCCGCAAGGAATTGCAATTCGCTTAATGCAGGGGCGGTAGGGTGCCGATTACCAGCGATCAGGGCCTTTATCGTCGAAGGCATGCACCAGAAAATCGATAAAAGCCCTGACTTTCGGCTGCGTGAACCGGCCCGGGGGGTAGACGGAATAGATGCCTTTGGCTTCCAGCGGCAGATCGGGGATCACGTCCATGACCAGACCCTGTTCCATCGCATCGGCATAAAGGAAGCTGGGCAGATAGGCGATGCCGAGCCCGCTGATACAGGCGTTCAGCAATGATTGACCATCATTCACCGTCAGCCAGCCCGCCGTGCGGACCTGACGCTTTTCGCCCGAGGGTGC
Source organism: Yoonia sp. (assembly GCF_036770585.1). Classification (GTDB taxonomy): domain Bacteria; phylum Pseudomonadota; class Alphaproteobacteria; order Rhodobacterales; family Rhodobacteraceae; genus Yoonia. Next base: position 14,477 of record NZ_DAIPIW010000058.1, read on the forward strand.
CGTCAGTTTCCAGACGGCGGCATTCGCCTGATTGGAATAATGCAGCAGCTTGTGCTCGTTCAGGTCGTCGATCTTTTCGGGGCGACCGTAGCGTTTGAAGTAGTCCGGACTTGCGATCATCCGGTAGTTGGTCTCGGTCAGCTTGCGCGCGCGCAGCGTGTTGTCTTCCAGCTCGCCGATGCGGACGGCCATGTCGAAGCCTTCCGAGATCAGTTCCACAAAGCGGTTGTTCAGCACCATGTTCACGGTGATGTCGGGGTATTCGTTCAGGAAATCACCCAAGATCGGCGACATCAGGTTGACGCCGAAATCCGTGGCGACGCTAATCCTGAGCAGGCCAGAGGGTGCGGATTGCATGGACGAAACCAGCGCATCCGCCTCGCCCGCGTCATTCAGGACGCGGCGGGCACGGTCGTAATAGGCCAGACCGATCTCGGTCGGGCTGACACGGCGTGTCGTCCGGTTCAGGAGGCGCGCACCCAGACGCGCCTCGAGCGACGAGACATGTTTCGAGACAGCCGATTTGGAGATGCCCATCTTCTTCGCGGCATCCGTAAAGCCACCCTGGTCTACCACCGTGGCAAAGGCTTCCATTTCGGTCAGGCGATCCATGCAAAATTCCAAAGAGACAAATTCGCGTTTGTCATCGGTGACAGGCAATTCAGGCAGGAATGGGACGAATGCCTGACAATACAGGGGTATGAATCGGTTTGGTGCCTGTGTGGAAACAGAGAAAGACGCGCTGGGCGCTTTTAAAGTGTAATTATATCAGGGCGTTACAGGCCAGCGGCCAAGCGTGTCCCCTGATCGATTGCCTGTTTGGCATCCAGTTCCGCGGCGACATCCGCACCACCGATCACATGCACGGCTTTGCCGGTGTCAGCCAGCGCGTCAGCCAGCGACCTTTCGGGCAGTTGCCCGGCGCACAGCACGATCGTATCGGCGGGAATAAGCGTCGGATTCTCGCGTGCCTCGCCATAGCTGACATGCAGACCCTCGGCGTCGATGCGTTCGTAGTTCACGCCGCCGATCATCTTGACGCCCTTCATTTGCAGGCCGGCACGGTGGATCCAGCCGGTGGTCTTGCCAAGCCGTTTGCCCAGTTTCTCGGCCTTGCGCTGCAAGAGCGTGACCTGCCGCGCAGGCGCATCCGGCTGGGGGCCTTCGGGGCGCAAGCCGCCGCGCGTTTCCGCCGGATCACCGACGCCCCATTCGGCAAGCCATGCGGTAAGGTTCTCGGTCGGGCTTTCGTCCGTCACCAGATATTCGGACACGTCAAAGCCGATCCCGCCCGCGCCGATCACGGCAACGCGCTTGCCGACCGCCGCCTTGCCGCGCAGGACGTCGATGTAGGACAGCACGTTCGGGCCGTCCTGACCGGGGATGCCCGGGTCGCGGGGGATGACGCCTGTGGCGATGATGACCTCGTCGAAATCCGACAGCATTTGGGGTGTTGCGACCGTGTTCAACCGCACGTCAATGCCGGCGCCTTGCACCATCGTGCGGTAGTAATCGACCAGCCCGTGGAATTCCTCTTTGCCGGGGACCTGCTTGGCCATGTTGAGCTGGCCGCCGATCTCGGGTGCCTTGTCGAAAAGCACGACCCGGTGTCCGCGCTCGGCGGCGGTCAGGGCAGCCGCGAGACCCGCAGGGCCAGCACCGACAACGGCGATGGACTTGGGGGTCTCTGCCCGCGTGATGGTGATTTCGGTTTCGTGACAGGCGCGGGGGTTCACAAGGCAGGATGACAGTTTGCCGCTGAAGGTGTGGTCGAGACAGGCCTGATTGCAGGCGATGCAGGGGGCGATATGGTCGGATTTGCCCGCCATCGCCTTGGCGACGAAATGGCTGTCGGCAAGAAAGGGCCGCGCCATCGAGACCATGTCGGCGCAGCCATCGGCCAGCACCGCCTCGCCCACCTCGGGGGTGTTGATCCGGTTCGAGGTGATGACGGGGATGCCGACCTCGCCCATCAGCTTTTTCGTGACCCAGGTAAAGGCGCGGCGGGGAACGGAGGTGGCGATGGTGGGGATGCGCGCCTCGTGCCAGCCGATGCCGGTATTCAGGATCGTGGCGCCTGC
>NZ_DAIPIW010000008.1:0-61385 GCF_036770585.1 Yoonia sp.
CAGCCGCGCAGCGACCAGCTTGAATAGCTCTTTTGGCCGATGAGAAGGCGATAGGACATGGATCGGAGCCTAGACCGATTTGCGCCCGAGATGGCAACGAAGATTTGTGGGGCTGTCCATCACGGCCTGTGATTGATCGCGCCGACGCTCCATTGTCTGCCGTCATACCCCAGTTCGGTGACGGACAGGTTGTCGATCCGGTGTCCGAAAGCCTGATACCCGCTGATGCCCTTGGCCCGTTGAAGTTGTGTCAGGATCGCCCCGAAATGGGCCACGATGATCAGGTCGGGAAGCCCTTGCGCCAGATAGCCGTCGATGGCACCCGAGACCCTGCGACAGACCGCGTTCCAGCTTTCGCCGTGCGGTGGCGCGATGTCGCCGGGGCTGTCCCAATAGGCGCGGATCGTTTTCGGGTCTTCGGCCTCGACCTCGGTGAAAGTCCGCATTTCCCAAGCGCCGAAGTTGATCTCGCGCAGGGCGGCGTCATCGGGCAAGCGTGCGGTCGGCTGCAAGGCATCGGCGGTGGCGACGGCGCGTTGCAGGTCCGAGGACACCACCGGCGCATCCGGCAGATAGTCCCGCAGGCGCCAAAGCGCCGGTTCGTCAGACAGGTCCGCCGGTATATCCGACCAGCCCACCATCGCTTTGGCATGGGTCGGCCCATGCCGGACCAGCCAGAGCCGTGTCATGACAGTTTGCCTTTCAGGACCATCGGCAGGCCCGCCATGACGACTACGACAAGGTCTGCCTGCGCGGCAATCGCCTGATTCAACCGTCCTTGGGCGTTCCGGAACCGCCGGGCGAGCGCGTTTTCAGGCACGATCCCCTGACCGGTCTCGTTCGAGACCACAACCACAGGTCGCCCTGCCGCAGCGATGGCGGCCAGAAAATCGCGCTGGGCGGCGTCAAGGTCATGCTCGCCAAGGATCACATTGGTCAGCCAGAGTGTTGCGCAATCAATCAGGACGGGTGCATCGGCGGGGGCGGTGGTCAGCGCTGCCGCGATATCCAGAGGCTCTTCGATGGTGGTCCAGTCTTCGCCACGCATCGCGCGATGGGCCGCGACCTTGGCGGCCATCTCGTCATCATGGACCTGCGAGGTTGCGATATAGGTGGGTCTTGCCGGGCCGGATTTTACCAGTCCTTCAGCAAAGGCTGATTTACCGCTGGCCGCGCCACCTAGCACGAGAGAGAGTCGAGGCAATGTCATATCCGCACTTTTTCTGATCCAGTCGCATCCCCCCTGCGTAACGATATCAAACCAAGAAGTTAATGCAGCGAACGGCTACCTGGGAGAATAAACATGGGCGTTTCCGGATTTTCCGACCAAACCTTGTCTCGCACCGCCATGAAGGCGGAACTGCTGGATGCCGAGACCGAACTGGCGCTGGCCTACGCATGGCGCGACCATCGCGACGAAAAGGCCCTTCACCGTCTGATCACCGCCTACATGCGCCTTGCGATCTCGATGGCGGCCAAGTTCAAGCGTTATGGCGCGCCGATGAACGACCTGATCCAGGAAGCCTCTGTCGGCCTGATGAAGGCGGCGGACAAATTCGACCCCGACCGCGGCGTGCGCTTTTCGACCTATGCCGTCTGGTGGATCAAGGCATCCATCCAAGACTATGTGATGCGCAACTGGTCCATGGTCCGGACCGGCTCGACCTCGTCGCAGAAATCGCTGTTCTTCAACATGCGCCGCGTGCAGGCCCGTCTGGAACGGGAAGCCGCCGCCGAGGGCCGCACCCTCGACCAGCAGGAAATGCGCGAACTGATCGCGATTGAGGTCGGCGTGCCTCTGCATGACGTGGAAATGATGGAAGGGCGTCTTTCCGGCTCCGACTTCTCGCTCAACGCGACGCAATCCGTTGACGATGAAGGGCGCGAATGGATCGACGCGCTTGAAGATAACGGCCCACAGGCGGCAGAGACCGTCGAGAATACCCACGACAACGACACCCTGCGGCAGTGGCTTTTGACTGCACTCACCTCGCTGAATGACCGCGAGCAGTTCATCGTCCGCGAACGCAAACTGCGCGATGACCCGCGCACGCTGGAAAGCCTCGGCAGCGAGCTGGGCCTGTCCAAGGAACGGGTCCGCCAGCTCGAGGCGGCAGCCTTCGTGAAGATGCGCAAAAGCCTCGAGGCGCAAAGCTCGGAAGTGCACGCGTTCTTCCTGTAACAGCACGCATTGAATATCCGGCCGGAATTGACCTAGTGTCCAGTTGATCCGACCGGAGAGACACCATGCCTGCTGGCAGACACATCTTGCTGATCATCGGGGGCGGCATTGCCGCCTTCAAAACGCTGGACCTGATCCGGCGGTTGCGGGAAGGCGGCGCGCAGGTGACGCCGGTTCTGACCAGGGCGGGCGAGGAATTCGTGACACCTCTCTCGGTCGCTGCCCTTGCGGCGGCCAAGGTCTACCGCGACCTCTTCGATCTGACGGACGAGGCCGAGATGGGGCATATCGAATTGTCCCGCGCCGCCGACCTGATCGTCGTGGCACCAGCGACCGCCGATCTGATGGCCAAGATGGCGGGCGGTCTTGCCGGCGATCTGGCGTCGACCCTGCTGCTGGCCACCGACAAGCGCGTGCTGATCGCCCCCTCCATGAACGTGCGGATGTGGGAGCATCCTGCGACCCAGCGCAACCTCGACACGTTGCAGCGCGACGGGAACCTGACCGTCGGCCCGAACGAAGGCGACATGGCCTGCGGCGAATACGGCCCCGGGCGCATGGCCGAAGTGCCGCAGATCATCGCCGCCATTGATGCGGCCCTTGCTGACGGTCCGCTGAAGGGCAAGCACATCCTTGTCACCTCGGGCCCCACGCATGAACCGATCGATCCGGTGCGCTACATCGCCAACCGTTCCTCAGGGGCGCAGGGCACCGCGATTGCGGCGGCCCTTGCCGCACTGGGGGCCGACGTGACCTTTGTGACCGGCCCCGCCGATGTGCCGCCGCCGCAAGGCGTCAGGGTGGTCAGGGTCCAGACCGCGCAGGATATGATGGCTGCCGTCGAAACCGCCAAGCCCGCCGAGGCCGCCGTCTTTGCCGCCGCCGTGGCGGACTGGCGCGTTGCCAACGCGGGGGCGCAGAAGATCAAGAAGGACGGCAAAGGCCTGCCGAAGCTTGATTTCGCGGAAAACCCCGACATCCTCGCCACGGTCTCGCAGAAGACGGACGGGCGTCCGAAACTGGTCGTCGGTTTCGCCGCCGAGACCGATGACGTGATCGCCCACGCCACCGCCAAACGCGCCCGCAAGGGCTGTGACTGGATCGTGGCCAACGATGTCTCGCCCGGGACAGGGATCATGGGCGGGGCCGAGAACGCCGTGACGCTGATCACCGCCGAGGGGTCCGAGACTTGGGACCGGATGAGCAAATCCGCCGTCGCCGCGCAACTGGCCGCGCGTATCGCAAAGGCGCTCGCGTGACCGTGCGGATCGAAGTCATGTGGGAAGACTGGGCCGACACCTCCCTTGGCCTGCCCGCCTACGAAACCGCAGGGGCGGCGGGGGCCGATATCCGCGCCAACCTGCAGGACCGCAAGGCCGTCACCCTTGCCCCGATGCAGCGCGCGCTGATCCCGACCGGCCTGCGCATGGCGATCCCCGCAGGCTACGAGGTGCAGATCAGGCCCCGCTCGGGCCTTGCACTGAAGCACGGGATCACGCTGGCCAATGCGCCCGGCACCATCGACAGCGACTATCGCGGGCCGCTGGGGATCATCGTGGTCAACCTCGGAGAAGATGCCTTCGAGATCACCCACGGCATGCGCATCGCGCAGATGGTGGTGGCCCCCGTGGTGCGGGCGACATGCCACGTCGCCGCTTTTCTTGACGACACACCCCGCAGCGCGGGCGGTTTCGGGTCCACCGGCCTATGATCATGGTCGGCAGCATGGTCGCGGTGCTTTGGGCCATCGGCTGGGCGATGAAGGTGCCCATGGCCGCTCGCTGGAACATGACCGCGATCCTGCTGGTGGCGGTGATGATCGTCCATGTGGTGCTGCCCGATGGTCACCCGCTGCGCATGGCCACAGGTGGCGACATCCGGCTTTGGGCGATCATGTTGGGCTTCGGCGTGCTGGTCTGGCTTTACCGGCGGTTTCTGGGCGGTCTGCGCGCGCGTGTGCAGGATGCGCAGACTGCCAAGCCCGTCATCCGCTCTGACAAATTCTCGGAAACCGAGCTGGAACGCTACGCCCGCCACATCATCCTGCGCGAGGTCGGCGGTGTCGGGCAAAAGGCCCTGCGCGAGGCGCGGGTGCTGGTCGTCGGGGCAGGGGGCTTGGGGGCGCCCGCGCTGGAATACCTTGCCGCCGCCGGTGTCGGAACCATCGGGGTGATCGACGACGACACCGTCGAGAACGCGAACCTGCAACGGCAGGTCATCCATCTGGACCGCAACATCGGTGTGCCCAAGGTCCATTCCGCAGCCGAGATGATGCGCGCCCAGAACCCCTTTGTCGATGTGCGCCCCTATCACCGGCGGCTCGAGGCCGCGATCGCGGCGGATCTCTTCGCCGATTACGATATCATCCTCGACGGGTCCGACAACTTTGCGACCCGTTACCTTGTCAATCAGACCGCCGTGCAGCTTGGCAAACCGCTGGTCGCTGGCGCGCTGACGCAATGGGAAGGGCAGATCAGCGTCTATGACCCCGCAAACGATGCCCCCTGCTATGCCTGCGTCTTCCCGCAAGCCCCCGATCCCGCCCTTGTCCCCTCATGCGCCGAGGCCGGGGTCATCGGCCCTTTGCCCGGTGTTATCGGGGCGATGATGGCGGTGGAAACGGTCAAGCTGATCACCGGTGCGGGGGACGCCTTGCGCGGACGCTTGCACATCTACGACGCGCTTTATGCGCAATCGCGGACGATTGCCGTCAAGCGCAGGGACGACTGCGCGGTCTGCGGCGGCGCGGGTGAAGTAATTTCGGCAAGATGATGCGCAGATGCTGGCACCTGCAGGGGCGGCATCCTAGGTTGGGGACAAAGGAGATGTCCCATGACCAACCCGCTTCTGTCCGACTGGACCACGCCCTACGGCCTGCCGCCCTTCGATGCGATCACCGACGACGACTATCCGCCCGCCGTCGATGCGGCCCTGGCCGAGGCGCGGGCCAATATCGCGGCGATTGCCGACAGCCCCGAACCGCCCACCTTCGCCAATACCATCGAAGCCATGGAACGCGCCGAAGGAACGCTGAACCGCGTTCTGGGCGCGTTTTACAATGTGGCCGGGGCCGACAGCAACGCACGGCGCGAGGCATTGCAGCGCGACTTTGCCCCCTTGCTCAGCGCCTATGGGTCCGAGATCACCGAGAACAAGGCGCTTTTCGCCCGGGTCGAGGCGGTCTGGCAGGGGCGCGACGATCTGGACCTGACCGATGAACAAGCCCGCGTGTTGATGCTGACGCGGCGCGGCTTTGTCCGTTCCGGCGCGCAGTTGCAAGGGGCAGAGGCCGCGCGCCTGCGCGAGGTCAAATCGCGCCTGTCCGTCCTTGGCACCGAATTCACGCAAAACCTGCTCGCCGATGAACGCGACTGGTTCCTGCCCTTGGCCGAGGACGATCTGGAGGGGCTGCCGGATTTCGTGATCGCCACCGCCCGTGCGGCGGGCGAAGAGAAAGAGGCAGGCGGTCCGGTCGTGACCCTGTCGCGCTCGCTGATCGTGCCCTTCCTGCAATTCTCGGCCCGCCGCGACCTGCGCCAGAAGGCCTATCAGGCATGGGGCGCGCGCGGCGCGAATGGCGGCAAGACCGACAACCGCGCGATTGCCGCCGAAATCCTGAAACTGCGGCAGGAACGCGCATCGCTGCTGGGCTACAATAGCTTCGCCGATTACAAGCTGGAAACCGAGATGGCGGGCACCCCGCAGGCGGTTCGTGACCTGCTGATGCAGGTCTGGGAACCGGCCAAGGCAGCCGCCGAAAGCGACGCCAGGGCGCTGGAACGGATGCTGCATGCCGAAGGTTTCGACGGCCCTCTGGAACCATGGGACTGGCGTTACTATGCCGAAAAGCGGCGCAAGGACCTGCATGACCTCGATGAGGCGGAACTGAAGCCCTACCTGCAACTCGACCGGATGATCGAAGCCGCCTTTGCCTGCGCGAACCGCCTTTTCGGGCTGGAATTCACGCCCGCAGACGGGCCGGTCTATCATCCTGACGTCCGCCTGTGGGAGGTGACGCGCAAGGGCGAACACATCGCCCTTTTCATCGGCGACTATTTCGCGCGCGGGTCGAAACGCTCCGGCGCGTGGTGTTCGGCGATGCGCAGCCAGCACCGTCTGGATGCCGAGGTGCGCCCCCTGGTGGTGAACGTCTGCAACTTTGCCAAACCCGAAAAGGGCAAGCCCGCGCTTTTGTCCTATGACGACGCGCGGACGCTGTTTCACGAATTCGGCCATGCGCTACACCAGATGCTGTCGGATGTGACCTATGAAAGCATTTCGGGCACATCCGTCGCCCGCGATTTCGTGGAACTGCCCAGCCAGCTTTTTGAGCACTGGCTGGAGGTGCCGCAGGTGCTGTCCGAATTCGCAACCCATGCCGAGACGGGCGAGCCGATGCCATCGGCGCTGCTGGATAAAGTGCTGGGGGCTGCGACCTACGACATGGGCTTCCAGACCGTCGAATACGTGGCCTCGGCCCTTGTGGACCTTGGCTTTCACGACGGCCCCGCGCCTGCCGATCCGATGCAGCGGCAAGAGGAGATCCTGCAAGAGATCGGGATGCCCCGCGCCATCCGCATGCGCCACGCCACCCCGCATTTCGCCCATGTCTTTGCTGGCGACGGCTATTCCAGCGGCTATTACAGCTACATGTGGTCCGAGGTCATGGACGCCGACGCCTTCGCGGCCTTTGACGAGGCGGGCGATCCCTTCGATCCCGCAACCGCCAAGCGGCTGGAGGAAACGGTGCTGTCATCGGGCGGATCGGTCGATGCGGCCGACTTATATACGCAGTTCCGTGGTCGCCTGCCGGGGGTCGAGGCGCTCCTGAAAGGGCGCGGGCTCGACAAAGCCGCCTAGATGCGCGGGTCGTCGGGGTGGCGGGTCACCCCGACAGGGTCCTTGTGGATCAGCACATCCGCCTGCGGGTATTCGGCGATGATCGCACGGCGCAGGGCCGCGCCGATGGCATGGGCCTGATCCAGCGTCTGCGCCCCGTCCAGCTCGATATGCAGGTTCACGAAGACCTTGCTGCCCGCCGAGCGGGTCTTGAGGTCATGGAACCCATGCACGCCCGCGAAACCTTGGACGATATCGGCGATCCGCGCGATCATCGCAGGGTCCGCCTGCCGGTCCATCAGCGCATCCCAAGCGGCCTTGCCGATCCGCAACGCGCCAAAGGCCAGAAACGCCGCAGCCGCCAGCGCCACGACACTGTCGATCTGGTGCAGCCCCAGCGCCCCAGACGCCCAGAGCGCAAGGATCGCTCCGGTATTCGGGATCAGGTCGCCGATGTAATGCAGGCTGTCGGCGGCCACGACCTTGTTGCCGGTGGTTCTGGCCACATAGCGCTGCCAGACCACCAGCCCGAAGGTCACCACAATCGAGAAGACCAAAATGGCGATGCCCTGCGCCTCGCGCTCGGGGAAGGTCGCCTGATCCGACAAGAGCCGCAGCACCGCCGCCACGGCGATGACCGCCGCCGAAACCAGAATGAACAGCGATTGCGCCAGTGCGGCGAGGTCCTCGGCCGAGGTATGCCCGAAGTTGTGATCGTCGTCGGCAGGCTTGGCCGCATAGATGATCGCGACCAGCCCACCCAGGGACACCATCAGATCAAGCGCGCTGTCCGCCAGTGTCGCCGCCACCGCCAGCGACCCTGTCTGTCCCAGCGCCCAGAGCTTGGCCAGCACCAGCACAAGTGCCACCGAGACCGACAGGACCCCGGCAGAGGTATTCAAGCGTTTGGCGGTCGTCTCTGACATCGGGCGGGGGCTTTAGTCGCGAAGTTCGCCTTCGCCTATACCCCAAAGCGATCCTCTTTGCACCCAGCCGCGAAAGCCGCCCGCGACGATCCGGCACCAGTCGGGATCACATTCGCCCAAGCGCCCGATCACACCGGGTTCCAGCAGCGCGGTTTCCATTGCCGCCGGATCGGGGCGCGCGCGCATCGGCACCTCGCCCTCGCTCATCACGATGGCTGTCCGCGCGCCTGACAGCATCCGGAAATGCACCCAGCCGCCTTGCCCGTCGCGGTCGATCACGCGGCGCCAGTGGCCGTATTCGGCGACGATCTGCAATGGCATGTCGCGGCGCTTGAAGACCCAGTCGATGCGGTGCGACAGCGACGGCCCACGGCGCACATTCGCCTCGGAGGCCCGCAGCGAGACGAAACGGGGCAGCGGCAGGTTCGTCTCGGGACCAATCGCCGGACCCGTGGCGATTTCCTGTGCTGCCACAGGACCAAAGGCCCCCATCGCCCACACCGCGACGACCAAGACCCGCAACCCATGCGCCATAGCTTTCATCGTGTTCACTGCTCTTTTTCAGCCGCGCGGTTCTTGTGCTGCGCGTCCCTTTCGCGCAACCTGCCATGCGAAGGCGCGCTTGCAAAGCGAAAGGGAGAGATCGATGCCGGGTAAGCAGTTGAGTGTTGTTGTGACGCGACGGTTGCCCGAGGTTGTCGAGACCCGGCTGACGGAACTCTTCAACGTCCGTCTGCGGGAAGACGACACGCCGATGACGACCGACGAACTGGCCGCCGCCATGGCCGAGGCCGATGTGCTGGTGCCCACGATCACCGACCAGATCGACGCCAAACTGCTGGCGCGGGCCGGTGACCGGCTGAAACTGATCGCCAACTACGGGGCGGGTGTCGATCATATCGACGTCGCCACCGCCCGCCAGCGCGGCATCCACGTCAGCAATACCCCCGGCGTGATGACCGAGGATACCGCCGACATGGTCATCGCCCTGATGATGGCCGTCAGCCGCCGGATGGGCGAAGGCATGGCGCTGGCCAAGTCCGGCCAGTGGCAGGGCTGGCAGCCGACCGCGATGCTGGGCACGCGGCTGCGGGGCAAGCGGCTGGGGATCCTCGGGATGGGCCGGATCGGCGCCGCCGTCGCGCGCCGCGCGCGGGCCTTCGGGATGCAGGTGCATTACCACAACCGGCGGCGGCTGCGCCCCGAGATCGAGGATGAACTGGACGCCACCTATTGGGACAGTCTCGACCAGATGGTGGCGCGGGTCGATGTGCTCTCGATCAACTGCCCGCATACGCCGTCCACCTTCCATCTGATGAACGCGCGGCGGCTGAAACTGATGAAGCCTTCGGCGGTGATCGTGAACACCTCGCGCGGCGAGGTGATCGACGAGAACGCACTGACCCGGATGCTGCGCGCGGGCGAGATCGCGGGCGCGGGCCTCGATGTTTTCGAGCGCGGACACGAGATCAACCCCCGCCTGAAAGACCTGCCCAACGCGATCCTGCTGCCGCATATGGGCTCTGCCACGGTCGAGGGCCGGGTCGAGATGGGCGAGAAAGTGATCATCAACATCAAGACCTTCGCCGACGGGCACAGGCCGCCCGATCTGGTGGTGCCCGCGATGTTGTGATCAGGCATGTCGGCCCGACGGTCAAAGCGGTCAGGCCTCAGCCATCCAGTCTTGAGGCTTCCTGATAAAGCGAGACGGCCTTCGCCATGTTGTCCGTGACTTGGTTGCTCATGAGGAACATGACACCCAAGGTGATGTCGTCGCTCATTTGACCGGCGGTCAATCCCGACACGACCCGCTTCATGAATGACCAGTTTTTCGCGACTTCGTCCAGACTTGCGGCGATTTCATCCGTTGGCGGCGGTTCGATGCCAACGTCTTGCCGACCCTGACGCAGCGCAGTCATCGAGGTGTCGAAGATCTCGGCCGCTGTGGCCAGTTCGGCGGCGCTTTGATCCGGATTGATCCCGCGCGAAATCAGGCAGCCGGTCTTGGCGATCTGTTGGGACAGCGTCTCTTGTCGTCCGGCGATGTCCAACCGCAGGACGTCACTTTGCAGCACGGTTGTCTGGGTGGAATACTGGCTGCTGATCTGCACGATCAGACCGTCGACGATATCGCGAACCGCCACGCTCTGCGATGCCATCGCGGCGATGTCGTCGACGCTGCCGTCACCCGCTTCGACTTTCGCGGCAAGCGCGGCCATCGGTGGCCAGACCTCGCTCAGCGCGGCAAATCTCGCAAGCGTGCGGGGGCGTTCCTCGGCCTCGATGATCCCCAAGGCGGGGTCGCCGAATTCAAGCGCCGCGGCGATCTGGTCGAAACGCGCAACTGTTTCGGTCAGCGTTGCCCTGCTGCTGACGGGTTCCATCCCCGCCGCGAAATAGCAGGCGGCCGAGACGATGCGCTCGTTCAGCATGCGCAAATTGCCCGCCAGCGTGATGCGTTGGCTTGCCCCGCCATCGGCGATCTGTTCAGAAACCATGACACCGGTGAGATTTGTCGTCTGCGCCTGCAGTGGTGCCGCGACAAGCGCGCCGGCCAGCGCTGTCGCCACGGCAATCCGCGCAACCACCGGTTTCTGCTGAGGGCGGGAAAAGAAGTTTGTCATGCGAATGTTCCTCGTTATGGTAAAACCAAGCGCCTGGATCATCAGTCAGGATCGCCCCAATGGTCGGAGGATCACATAAAGTCGCATCGCACGACAGGTGGTTCTCGGAAAAGTGAATCTTTGTCGTCTGCGACCTTTTGGTCGGTCCGATCCTGCCCCGTCATGAAGATGCTGCCCCGTGTGCCGGTCCGACGGGATCTTGCGGCAGATGAGCCTTGACCGCGATGAAAGGGCAGGGATCATGTCATGAAAGCAGCGCCGACGAAAGGGCTGGCAAAGATCACCGGTGATCCCGCCTGTCGCGGTCACTGGGGAAAGCCAGGCCATGTGGACAAGGACCTTACCCGCGATATGCTGACCTGTTTCAAGGCCTATGACGTGCGTGGCCGCCTTGGGGTCGATCTGGATGAGGGGATTGCCTATCGGATCGGGCGGGCCTTTGCTGTCGCCTTGCAGGCACGCAGGGTCGTTTTGGGCCGCGATGTGCGCGCCTCGTCCGAAAGTCTGTCGGCAAGTGTCGCCAAGGGTGTTGCGGACGCGGGCTGCGATGTTCTCGACCTTGGGCTTTGCGGCACCGAAGAGATGTACTTCGCGACATCGCATGTCGGCGCAGACGGCGGGATTTGCGTGACGGCGTCACACAACCCGATGGACTACAACGGAATGAAGATGGTGCAGGCGGGGTCTGCGCCGCTTGATCCCGAAGGGCTGGCGCGGATCAGGGCGCTGGCCGAGGCGAACACCTTCGCCCCGGCGGCCGGTGGTGCGCTGCGCGACATCGGCCCGCAGGCCCGCGCGGCCTATGTCGCCCGTGTCTGCGACTTTGTGGATGCCCGCGCGCTTAAGCCGTTGAAGATTTTGGTCAATGCCGGTCACGGGGCTGCCGGGCCGACCTTTGACGCGATTGCGGATGCGCTGGCGGCAAGGGGTGCGGCATTGCGGTTCGAACGCCTTTTCCACGATCCCGACGGGGGGTTTCCGCAAGGCATCCCGAACCCGCTCTTGCCGGAAAACAGGCCGGTCACCGGCAAGGCGGTGCTGGCGACGGGGGCGGATTTCGGGGTGGCCTGGGACGGGGACTTTGACCGCTGTTTCTTCTTCGATCACACCGGCGCATTTGTTGATGGCGAATATGTCGTGGGCCTTCTGGCGCAGGCGTTTCTGGGCAAGGAACCCGACGCCAGAATCATTCACGACCCGCGCATCATCTGGAACACGCAGGATATCGTCGCAAAGGCGGGCGGGCGCGCGGTGCAAAGCCGGACGGGCCATGCCTTCATCAAGCAGGCGATGCGGGATCACGATGCCGTCTACGGGGGCGAGATGTCGGCCCATCACTACTTCCGCGATTTCGTCTGTTGCGACAGCGGCATGATCCCGTGGTTGCTGATGGCCGAACTGGTCAGCCGCCACGGCCCGCTTGCGGCCCTTGTCGCCGACCGGATCGCGGCCTTTCCATCATCGGGCGAGATCAATTTCACCTTGGATGATCCTCAGGCCGCGATGGCCCGCGTCGAGGCGCGATTTGCGGGTCTGGCGCAGGCCACCGACAGGACAGACGGCGTCAGCTACGATCTGGGCGCGTGGCGCTTCAACCTGCGCAGTTCCAACACCGAACCTCTGGTCCGCCTGAACGTCGAAGCGCGGGGCGATGCAAGCCTTGTGGCCGCCGGTGTGCAGCAGGTGACCGATCTTCTGCTGGGGCAGGAGGGCGCCTAGGGCCGGGTCAGCGCGCCTGTTTCAACCAGCGCGGCATAGGTTGACCGCAGGCCTTGCTGCAAATCCAGCCTCGGGCGCCACCCCATTCTTCGCAACCGCGCGCTGTCCATCAACTTGCGCGGAGTCCCGTCTGGCTTGGTGCTGTCGAAGACTAGGTTTGCCTCGTAGCCCACGACCTTTGCGATCGCTTCGGCCAGTTCCCTGATGGCGACCTCTTCGCCGGATCCGACGTTGATGTGCCCCTCGTTGGAATAGGTCTTCAGCAGGAACACCAGCGCATCGGCCAGATCGTCGCAGTGCATGAACTCGCGCAGGGGGGTGCCCGAGCCCCAGATCACGACCTCTGCCGCGCCTGCGACCTTCGCCTCGTGGAACTTGCGCAATAGCGCGGGCAGCACATGCGAGGTTTGCAGGTCGTAATTGTCCCCCGGCCCGTAAAGGTTCGTCGGCATGGCCGAGATCCAGTCCCGCCCGTATTGCCGCCGGTAGGCCTGCACCGCCTTGATGCCCGCGATCTTGGCGATGGCATACCATTCGTTCGTGGGCTCCAGCGGGCCGGTCAGCAGGCTGTCTTCGCTGATCGGCTGGGGGGCGCGTTTGGGATAGATGCAAGAGGACCCCAGAAACAGCAGACGCTGCACGTCATTGGCATGAGCGGCACGGAAGATGTTGCTTTGCAGGATGATGTTTTCCTGAAGGAAATCGACCGGGTAGCTGTCGTTGGCAAGGATACCGCCCACCTTTGCGGCCGCCATGACAATCGCATCCGGTCGTGTCGCCGCCATCCAGGCATCGACCGCCGCCTGATCGGTCAGGTCGACCACATCGCGGCCTGCGGTAATCACCTCGCAATCCTCTGCCGCAAGACGCCGCACGACCGCGCTGCCGACCATGCCGCGATGGCCCGCCACCCAGATGCGCTTGCCCGTCAGGTCATAGGCCATCGTCACTCCAGCGCCATGGGCAAGTCCAGCCCGTGTTCCTTCAAGAGCGCCGTCCGTCGCGCCGCCTTGTGATCTTCGGCGACCATTTCCGCGCACATGTCCTGCGCGGTGATCTCGGGCTCCCAGCCGAGTTTCTCCTTGGCCTTGGAAGGATCACCCAGCAGGGTTTCGACCTCGGCGGGGCGGAAATAGCGCGGGTTGATGCGCAGCACCACGTCACCGACCCGCAGGGCGGGGGCAAGGTCGCTTTTGACGGCGGCAACGGTGGCGATTTCGTCCACACCCTCGCCCGAGAATTCCAGTTCCAGCCCCAGTTCGGCGGCGGTCCAGCGGATGAAGTCGCGCACCGAATACTGGCGGCCCGTGGCAATCACGAAATCCTCGGGCTGGTCCTGTTGCAGCATCATCCACTGCATCCGCACATAGTCCTTGGCATGGCCCCAGTCGCGCAAGGCGTCGATGTTGCCCATATAGAGACAGGGCTCCAGCCCCATCGCGATATTGCACAGACCGCGGGTGATCTTGCGGGTCACGAAGGTCTCGCCCCGGCGCGGGCTTTCGTGATTGAAGAGGATACCGTTGCAGGCGAACATCCCGTAAGCCTCGCGGTAGTTCACGCAGATCCAATAGGCGTAAAGCTTGGCGACTGCATAGGGCGAGCGGGGATGGAAAGGCGTCGTCTCGCGCTGGGGGGTTTCCTGCACCAGACCGTAAAGTTCCGAGGTCGAGGCCTGATAGAAGCGCGTGGTCTTTTCCATGCCCAGAAACCGGATCGCCTCGAGCAGGCGCAGGGTGCCAAGGGCGTCCACATCGGCGGTATATTCGGGGGCTTCAAAGGACACCGCGACATGGCTTTGCGCGCCGAGGTTATAGACCTCGTCGGGGGCGATATCGCGGATCAGGCGGGTCAGGTTCGAGGTATCGGTCAGATCGCCGTAATGCAGGCGCATCCGCGCGCCACCTTCGTTGGGATCCTCATAAATGTGGTCGATGCGCTGGGTATTGAAAGACGAGGCGCGCCGCTTGATGCCATGCACCTCATAGCCCTTGGCCAGCAGGAATTCCGCCAGATAGGACCCGTCCTGCCCCGTGATGCCCGTGATCAGTGCTTTTTTCATTGTTTGCTTTCGATTTGTCCGCGCGCATAGACGTCATCATAGCGGATGATGTCGTCCTCGCCGAGGTAGGTGCCGGTCTGCACTTCGATCAGGACGACCGGGACCTTGCCGGGGTTCTCCAAACGGTGGACGGCCCCCAGGGGCACGTAGATCGACTGGTTCTCGGACAGCAGCCGGATGTCGTCATCGACGGTGACCTTCGCGGTCCCTTCGACCACGATCCAGTGTTCGGCCCTGTGGTGGTGGCTTTGCAACGACAGGGCAGCACCCGGGTGGACGTGGATGCGTTTGACCTGAAAGCGGTCGCCGATGACAAGGCTTTCGAACCAGCCCCATGGCCGGTGGTCCTTGGGAAAGTCCGTGGCCTGTCGTGCGCCCTGTCGCTTGAGGGCGGCAACGGCGTCCTTCACCTCTTGCGCGCGGCTCCGGTCGGCGACCAGAACGGCGTCGTTCATGGCCACGACGATGGTATCCTTCAGCCCGATCCCTACGACTGCGACCGTGTCGCTTTCCGACCTGATCAGCGTGGTGTCACACTCCAGCGCGGTGGCGGCCCCGCTGGTGATCACACCGCGTGCATCGCCCTGGCCCAGCCGCCGGATCGCGTCCCAGTCGCCAAGGTCCGACCATGCCGTCGCCAGCGGGATGACGCTGAGGTTTGCAGCCCGTTCCATGACCGCATAGTCGATCGAGATTTCATCCGCCTTTGCCCAAGGACCCGGCGCCAGACGCAGAAAGCCCAGATCGGGCGTGGCCTCGGCATAGGCGTGGCCCACAGGGGCAAGCAGGGCAGGGGCATGGGCCTCGAAAGCCGCGATCATGGTCTTGGCCGAGAAGAGGAAAATCCCCGCGTTCCACAGAAAGTTGCCCGCCGCCAGCATGGCGCTTGCGGTCGCCTGATCCGGCTTTTCGACAAAGCGCGTCAGTCCGACAGGTGTGAGACCATCCGGCTGGGCGGCCAGTTCCAGATAGCCATAGCCTGTCTCGGGCCGGTCGGGGGTCACGCCGAAGGTGACGATGCGGCCCGCCTTGGCGGTGGCCTCGCCTGCCAGAACGGCGGCGCGAAAGGCGGCGGCATCGGGGATCACGTGATCGGAAGGCGCCACCAGCACCAGTCCATCGGGGTCTGTGGCCGCGACATGCAGGGCCGCCGCAAGGACGGCGGGGGCGGTGTTGCGCGCCGCGGGTTCGATCAGGATCGCGCCCGGATCGATGCCTGCATCGTGCAACTGCTCGGTCACGATGAACCGGAAATCCGCGGCGGTGACGACCACGGGTGCGGCGAACCCCGGTGCGACCAGCCGCGCGGCCGAGGCCTGAAACAGCGTCTCTTGCCCGATCAGCGGCACGAACTGCTTGGGGTAGGACTTGCGCGACAAAGGCCAAAGCCGTGTCCCGGACCCACCACACAAAAGAACCGGAGTGATCGTCATCTCGCCTGCCTCGCCACCCTGTTGTCCAGACGCTTTCCCATCTCGCAGGTCGATGGTTGCGACAAAGGGAACGCCCCGTCGTCAATTGTTTGGCGCAGCGCCGGTTGCATTGCAACCATGAAGAGTCTCCCCGAGACCTGCGGACGGACCCCTGCTTGTCACACGAACTGGCCCCAAAGGTTAATGCCCCATTCACATCTTCCCCGCATGCATCCTTAACCCCGCTTTCTGTCCCCAGCCCGCCGACGTCATGCCGACGTTATGCCGACGTGATGCAGCACCGCAAAACCCCAACAAACACACGCATTCATCCCCGATTCGGGGGGCGGACGGCGACCGGCGCACCGCGCGTTGCGTGCCGCTTGTCGCTTTCGCGCCCAAACGCGTCGGCTGGTTCTTTCATGGCCGTGCCATTTCGCGCAGATTACGCGCCAAGAACCCATGGGAGTCGCAGGTCATGAAAACGCAAGTCAAAGCTCTGGTCGTCGGTGGCGGCGCGGTCGGCACATCCATCGCCTATCACCTCGCCAAGGCTGGGTGGGACGATGTCATGCTGCTGGAACGCGACGAACTGACAAGCGGGTCCACATGGCACGCGGCGGGTCTTCTGCCGCTTTTCAACATGTCCTATGCGACAACCCATATCCACAAGTACTCTGTTGATTTCTACAAGACTTTGGAGGCAGAAACCGGCCTGAACGCAGGCTTCGCCGTGGTCGGCAACCTGCGCATGGCGCAGACGCAGGAACGCATGGATGAATACATGCTCTATGCCGCGACCGCCGAGACCTGCGACGTGCCTTACGTCTGGATGACCCCTGACGAGATCAAGGCGAAATGGCCGCTGATCAATACCGAAGACCTGAAAGGCGCGCTTTATCATCACACCGACGGCTACATTAACCCCGCCGATGTGACCCAAGCGATGGCCAAGGGTGCGCGCCAGCGCGGCGTGATGATCGAACGCAAATGGCAGGCCGACGCCTTCCACTGGACCGGCACCGCCTGGGAGGTCACCGCGACCCGCATGGTCGAAAAAGGCGGCAATCTTGTCCCTTCCGACGAGCAGATCGTGATCACCGCCGAACATGTCGTCACTGCCTCGGGCAACCACGCGCAGACCACGGCGAAAAAGCTGGGCATCAAGATCCCCGCGATCCCCGTCGAACACCAGTTTATCGTGATGGATCAAGATCCTGCGCTGGTCGAGTTCCGCAAGGCGGGCAATGTCGAACACCCCGTTGTCCGTGACGCCGACGCGCAATCCTATGTGCGCGAGGAACGCGGCGGATGGATCCTCGGCGTCTATGAAAAGGGCGCGCCTGCGGTCTTTGAATACGGCGTGCCGGACAGCTTCCGCGCCGATCTTTTCCCGCTCGATCTGGAACGGATCGAGGCGCAGTACATGGCCATGAACCACCGCATCCCGTCCTGTGAAGACAGCGGCCTGAAGGACGATTTCAACGGCCCGATCTGCTATACGCCCGACGGCAACCCGCTGGTGGGTCCGGCCCCGGGACTGCGGAACATGTGGCTTGCCGAGGGCTTCAGTTTCGGGATCACGGCGGCTGGCGGCACGGGCCATTACCTTGCCCAGATGATGGTCGAGGGCGAGGCCGAGATCGACATGGCCAGCCTTGACCCCAAGCGATACGGCGACTGGATGACGACCGAATGGGCCGCCCGCAAAAACGAAGAGGCCTACGACCACGTCTACATCCTGCACCACCCAGACGAAGAACGCCCCGCCTGCCGCCCGCTGCGCACGTCTCCGGCTTATGACCGTCAGGCCGCACGCGGCGCGCAATTCGGGTTGGTGAACGGTTGGGAACGCCCGAATTACTATGCGCCACAAGGGTTTGACGACCACGCCAGCCGATCGTTCCGCCGTGGCGGGTGGTGGCAATATGCCGTGCAAGAGGCCCGCGCGATCCGCGAAGGCGTGGGCCTGATCGACGCCACCGCATTCGCCAAGCACCGCGTCTTCGGCCCGGGTGCTGCGGCTTTTCTCGACTGGTTTACCTGCAACCGCCTGCCGAAAGTCGGGCGCATCAATCTGACCTATGCGCTGACCAGCCATGGCACCACACGCACCGAATACACCATCGTCCGGCTGAAAGAGGATGAATTCTACCTCGTCTCCGCCGGCGCATGGGAGGCCTACGACAGCGACTATCTCAAGAAGGCGGAAGAGGACTGGTGGAGCGCCAATGCCGCGACCGGCCAGTGGCTGGGGGTCGAGAATGTCACAACCCGCTGGGGCGTCTTCGCCATCGCCGGACCGAAATCGCGCGACGTGCTGAACGCGGTGATCAAGGACGCCGATCCGGCCACCGCCTTGTCGAACAAGCGCTTCCCGTGGCTGTCGGCCAAGCGGATCGAACTGGGCATGTGCCCCGTCAACGCGATTCGTGTGGCCTATACCGGCGAGCTGGGCTGGGAACTGCACCACCCGATCGAAATGCAGAACTATCTCTTTGACCTGCTTGAGAAAGCGGGCGAGGCACAGGGCATGAAACTGGTCGGTGCGCGGGCGCAAAACTGGCTGCGGCAAGAGAAATCCTATCGCGCCTTCGGCAATGAGCTTGGCCGCGACGCCACCCCGCTCGAGGCGGATTTGCCGCGCTTTGTGGACCTGTCCAAGGACTTTTACGGCAAGGCCGCGATGGAGGCGAAGGGCATCCGCAGCAAATGCGTGACCCTGCTGATCGACGGCCCCGACGACGCCGACCCTTGGGGCCGCGAGGCGCTTTATGACAGGGACGGCAACCGCGTCGGCCGCCTGACCTCGGGCGGTTATTCGGTGGCTTTCGGAAAATCCATCGGCATGGGGTATGTCAAGCCCGACAGCGCCGTGGTGGGCACGCAGTTGCGGGTCAAGATGCTCGACCAGCTTTGGCCCGCCGAGATCGTCGAGGACAGCCCTTACGATCCAACCAACGCGAGGATCCGGATCGACGCATAGGACAGTGGCGCAGCACCGGGGCGCATCAGCGATCCGCCCCGCTGCCCGCCGCACCACATCACGCGCCCGAAAAGCGAGCCGGCAGAAGGGCTTGCACCGTTTCGTGCGGCAATTCCGGTGTGCGCCCGGCGACCAGATCGGCCAGAAGCTGGCTGGCGGCGGGGGATGACTGCATCCCGTAGCCGCCCTGTCCTGCGCACCAGACAAAGGACCGCTCGGCCGGGTCGGGGCCCAGAACCAGCGACCGGTCCGGCGCGAAGGTTCGCAGACCCGCCCAAGAGGACAAGAGCCGCGTCACCGGTTCGGTGACGTTCGCCTCATACCGCGCGAGCCCTTCGGCCAGCACCATGTCATCGGCATAGGCGTCATGGGGTTCGACAAGGTCTTCCTCGGCGGGCGAGACGATCAGCGCGCCTGCGTCGGGCTTCGCATACCAGTCCTCGCCCGGACCAAAGAGCATCGGCCAGCCGCTGACGTCATGCCCGCCCGGGGCGGGGATACGCGCCATCGACCGGCGGAGCGGCGTCAGCCCAAGCGGCGCGATGCCTGCCATCACGGCGATCCGGTCGGCCCATGCACCGGCGGCATTGACGATGGTGCGGGCGGCGTAGATCTCGGTCCTTGTGGTGACCGACCAACCGCCGGCGATGCGGGACAGGGCCGTGACTTCGGCTTTCGTCGCGATCTCGGCGCCGTTCCCGCGTGCTGTTCTGGCGAAAGTCTGCACCAACCTGTCGGTGTCGATGTCCCAGGCGTGCGGGTCATAGGCTGCGCGGTCGATCACGCGGCGGTCAAGGATCGGGACCATGCCCAAAGCCTCGTCCACCGTGATCGATGTCAGCTTCATCGCGGTCTGGTCGGCTGCAAAGAGCGCGGCCTGGTCCGCCCCGCCCACCAGCATAAGCCCGCGCGGGCTAAGGACATCGGCTGCGGCGTGAAAGGCCTGACTTGCCTTGTTGAGATCGACCGTCGAAGGCTTGCCGTAGTTTTCCTCGAACAGCGCCGCCGACCGGCCCGAGGCGTGATAGGCAAGCGCGTCCTCGGCCTCGAGCACGGTGACAGTTCCAAGTTCGGACAGGCGCGCGGCGGCGGAAACGCCGGCAATCCCGCCACCGATGACCAGAAAGTCGATCATGCTTCCTCCACCCGGTCGGTTGCGGGCGCTGGCGTGATGCTGAGCGCGGTGATCCGGTCTGCAAGTGCGTCGTCCATGACAAAATCCAGCGCCGCAAGAGAGGGGGCGAGTTGCTCGGTCGACCGCGCCGAAATGATCGGGCGCGGCTGTGCTGCATGGCGCGCGGCCCATGCGACCGCCAAGGTGGCCGGGTCCTGCCCGATCGTCGCTGCCAGTTCGGCCAGATGCGCCGCGCAGTCGTGCATCCATCCTTGCGCGTAGCGGGCGTTGTAGCGGTTGTCCTCGGCCAGCCGTCCAAGCGCGCCCTTCGCATATTTGCCTGTCAGCAACCCGCCGCCCAAGGGCGAATAGGGAAAGATCGTGATCCCCTGATCGGCGGCCATCGGGAAGATCTCGACCTCGGCCTGCCGTTTGACGAGGTTATACATCGGCTGGATCGCGTCGATTTTCGTGCCAAGGGCGCGGGCGACCGCTTGCGCCTTCATCACCTGCCAAGCGGCATAGTTCGACACGCCGATATAGCGGATCGCGCCGGATTGCTGAAGCTCGGCCAGCGTCTCGAAGGTTTCTTGCAGTGGTGTGGCATCGTCGAAACGGTGCATGTAAAGCAGATCGACGGCGTCCTCGCCGCGCTGGCGTCGGCTTTGATCGAATTGCGCAAGGATGTTCGCGCGGCCAGCGCCCCCTTCGAAGCCGACCTTGGTAGCAATGAAGAGGGCGTCCCTGTCGGCCCGGATCATCGGGCCAAGCAGCGTCTCGGACGCGCCGCCGGTATAGCCGACGGCGGTGTCGAAGTGGTTGATCCCCGCCGCGCGGCAAGCGCCGAACATGTCATGGCTGGCCCGTTCATCCGCCTTGCCGCCGAATTGCATCGTGCCGAAAGCAAACCTTGTGACCCTCGTGCCGTTTCTGGTCGTCAATTCCGTCATCGTGGTTCCTTTCGCGCATATTATCGGCTTGCGCGCCATATCGCCTGTCCTGCCGGGGAATCTCAACCACCAATCGGCCACATGGCCCCGATCCTGTGATTGACATTCGCGGGGCGGCATGGTGGCCTCTTCCGTAATCGTTATAGGAGGCAACGATGAAACCCCTGTCACCCCCTGCGGCACCCGCTTTGCGCAACTTCAAGTCCGAGGCTCGCAGATGATCCGCAATCCCATCCTGCCGGGTTTCAACCCCGATCCGTCGATCTGCCGTGTGGGCGAGGATTACTACATCGGCGTCTCGACCTTCGAGTGGTATCCCGGTGTGCAGATCCATCATTCGCGTGATCTGGTGAACTGGCGGCTGGTGGCGCGGCCTCTGAACCGCGCGGCGCTTTTGGACATGCGTGGCAACCCCGACAGCGGCGGCATCTGGGCACCCTGCCTGTCCCATGCGGACGGCAGGTTCTGGCTGGTTTATACGGATGTGAAGCGGTTGGATGGCAGCTACAAGGACGCGTTCAACTACATCACGACTTGCGAGACGATAGACGGCGACTGGACCGATCCGTGGTTCGTGAATGCCTCGGGGTTCGATCCGTCGCTGTTCCATGACGCGGATGGCAGCAAATGGTTCGTCAACATGCGCTGGAACCATCGCGGGCAGGGCACGGGGTGTAATCCTGCGCATGACGCCTTTGACGGTATCCTGTTGCAGCAATGGTCGCCCGAGCGCGGGCTCTTCGGGCCGGTCCGGAACATCTACGCAGGGACGCCACGCGGGCTGACCGAGGCGCCGCATCTCTTCAAGCGCAACGGTTATTACTACCTGACGACCGCCGAGGGCGGGACCGGTTACAACCATGCCGTCACCATGGCGCGGTCACGGGATATCTGGGGTCCCTATGAGGATCATCCGAACCGGCACGTGATCTGCGCGGATGGGTCCGACAGCCCGATCCAGCGCACCGGCCACGGCCAGTATGTCGAGACCCATTGGGGCCGCCATTATCACACCTTCCTGATGGGCCGCCCGCAGCAGCCGGGGCCGTTCTGCGCCACGGGGCGCGAGACCGGGATCGAAGAGGTCGAATGGCGCGATGACTGGCTTTACCTCAAGGCGGGCGGAATGGTTGCGCGCGCAGAGGTGCCCTCGCCGACAGGGGCCAGCGCAGCGCCACGCGCGGCGGTAAGGCGCAAGCTGGGCGGGCCGCTGCCGATGGAATTTCAGTGGTTGCGTATCCCGCAGAAGGAGCGTCTGTTCCGCGAGGACGCGGACGCGCTGACCCTGATCGGGCGCGAAAGCATCGGAAGCTGGAACGAACAGTCCCTTGTCGCGCGCAGGCAAGAGGACCCCGGCTATGCCGCCGAAACCGAGGTCGATTTCGCCCCCGAAACCTATCAAGAGGGTGCGGGCCTTGCGACCTATTACAACCGCCACAAGTATCACGCCGCCGTTGTCTCGCACGAGCCCGGGATCGGGCGGGCGCTGGTGCTTCTCTCATGTCCGGGCGACTGGCCGGGCGGCAATGTCGTGATGGCGGCGGAACCCATGCCCCTGCCGGAAGGGCCGGTCCGGCTGAAAGTCGAGGTCGATCTGGCGGCCCAGCAGTTCTTTGTTCTTCTGGACGGCGACTGGCGGCCCTTCGGGCCTGTTCTGGACGCCTCTGTCATCTCGGATGAAGGCGGGCAGGGCGAACATGCCTCGTTCACCGGCGCATTCGTGGGGATGGTGGCCTTCGACATGACGGGTCATGGCCGCGAGGCGCGGTTTACCCGCTTTGACTATGTCCCCGCCGGTGCGGCGTGATCAGCGAGGTTTGCCTCTACGATCTTGCCAGCCGCAAGGCGCGGGTGATCCTGCGCCACAAAGGGCATATCGAGGCCCCGAACTGGCATCCTGACGGCTATCTGATCGTGAACGGTGGCGGGCGGCTTTATCGCCTGCCGCTGGATGCGCCGTCGCTCGCGCTGATCGACACCGGCTTTGCGGTCGGCTGCAACAATGACCACGGGATTTCGCCGGATGGTCAGCGGCTGGTGATCAGTGACAGCACCGAAGAAGGCAAAAGCTGTATCTACACGCTGCCAATCGCTGGCGGCACGCCGCAGCGGGTGACGGACAAGGTGCCATCCTACTGGCACGGCTGGTCGCCTGACGGGGGGACGCTGGCCTATGTCGGGCACAGGGGAAAGAGGTTCGCGCTCTATACGGTCGCGGCAGCGGGGGGCGGGGAAATTTGTGTGACCGATGCCTTCGATCATGTGGACGGGCCGGATTACACGCCCGACGGCCAGTGGATCTGGTTCAACGGTGAACGCGACGGCGCGGTGGATCTTTGGCGTATCCGTCCCGATGGCACGGGCTTGCAGCGGATGACCGGGGATGCGGCGGTCAACTGGTTTCCGCATCCCTCGCCCGATGGGGCGCAGGTGGTCTATCTGGCCTATCCGCCCAAGACCAAGGGACATCCGGCCAATCTCGATGTGGCGCTGAAACTGATGCCTGCGATGGGTGGAAGGGCCGAGACGCTTTGCAGGCTGTTCGGCGGACAAGGCACGATCAATGTCCCGAGCTGGGCACCCGACAGCGGCGCCTTCGCCTTTGTCCGCTATCAGGTCTGATCACCGCAATTTGGGTTGGAACATTGACTTCGATGCGCTTCAAATGGCTAGTGGGGCGCAAAACAGGGCAATGGGCAGAGATCGACGTGTCTGAAGGACAGTTGTGCAGTTTCGGATCAGTCGTGTGAAGGGTGGTCCCCAAGCGCGCGCGGGCCAGGTCATCGGCCTTTTGGGCGGGTCTTTCGATCCGCCGCACGAAGGGCATGTGCATATCTCGAAAGCGGCGCTGAAACGGTTCGGGCTGGATCATCTGTGGTGGCTGGTCTCGCCGGGGAACCCGCTGAAGGCACATGGCCCGGCGCCTTTGCAGGACCGGATGCAGGCGGCCCGCGCGATCATGCGGCATCCCCGGGTCACCGTGACCAATATCGAGGCGCATCTGGGCACGCGTTACACCGCGCAGACCATCAGGGCGCTGCGCCGCCGCTATCCGGGTGTGCGCTTTGTCTGGGTCATGGGGGCGGATAATCTGGCACAGTTCCACCGCTGGCAGGACTGGCGCTGGATCATCGAAACGGTGCCGGTGGGCGTGATGGCCCGACCGGGCCAGAGGATCGGCGCGCGCCGGTCGAAGGCGGCAAAGGTTTATCGGCAGGCCCGGATCATGGGCCGTGCGTCGCATGTCCTGGGGTATCTGGAGGCTCCGGCTTGGACGTTCATCAATGTGCCGATGTCCGACCAGTCTTCCAGCGCGATCCGAGCACGGGGGGAATGGTGATGCGGATGAACAGACGCGCGATGCTGGCGGCCACGGGGTCGGTGCTTGCCACGGCGGCCTTCGGCGAGGCGCCTTTCACCTCGATGCGGCCGGTCGCGCGGGTGCCAGCCGAGGATGCGATCCGGAAACTTGTCGCAGAGGCAGGGCTGACGGGTGTGACGGGGGTTGTTGTGACCGATCTGGCGACGGGTGCCGTGATCGAAGACATCGCGGGCGCTGTGGCCCAGCCGCCCGCAAGCACGGCCAAAGCGGTGACAGCACTTTACGCGCTCGAGTCGCTGGGCGCAGGCCACCGGTTCGAAACGCGGGTCCATGCCGATGGGCCGATTGTCAACGGCGTGGTCGAGGGCAACCTGATCCTTGCCGGCGGCGGCGATCCCGATCTGGCGACGGATGATCTGGCGACCCTCGCCGCCAGACTGAAGGACGCGGGCTTGCGCGAGGTGAAGGGGGATTTCCTTGTCTGGGACGAAGCCCTGCGCAAGGTCGATCAGATCGACCCGAGCCAGTTGGACCATTTCGGCTACAATCCCACGATCACGGGGCTGAACCTGAATTACAATCGCGTCCATTTCGAATGGAAACGCGCGGGCGAGGGGTTCGAGACATTCGTAGATGCGCGCAGCGACACTTATCGCCCTGCCGTGACGGTCGCCAAGGTCGATATTGTCGACCGTGCCGCACCGGTCTTCACCTATGCCAATGCTGGCAATGCCGACAGGTGGACGGTCGCGCGCAGTTCGCTGAACGATGCAGGCTCGCGTTGGTTGCCGGTGCGCCATCCGGCACTTTACGCAGGCGAGGTCTTTGCGACCTTCATGCGCAGCAATGGCGTCGTCCTGCAGTCCCCGAAACAGACGCCGACGCAGCCGGGGGGGCCGGTTCTGGCACGTCTGCAAAGTAATCCTCTGGCCCAGCAGTTGCAGTTCATGCTGCGCAATTCGATCAACCTGTCGGCCGAGGTGACGGGCATGTCGGCGACAAAGGCGCTCTTGGGACAGCGGGTCGGGTTGCAGGATTCGGCTGTGGCCATGTCCGACTGGGCGTCCTTGCGGTGCGAGGGCCGCGTGGCACCTGCCTTTGTCGATCATTCCGGACTTGGGGATGCCTCGCGGATCAGCCCTGCGGATATGGTCGGTATCCTTGCGGCCCCCCGCGTGCATGACCAGTTGTTCCCGATCCTGCGGCCCGTGCGCGTTTTCGATGATGCGGGCACCGAGATCCTGCGCCAGGGTCTGGATGTCCGGGCGAAGACCGGCACGCTCAATTTCGTGTCGTCACTTGCGGGGTATGTCCGGACCGAGCAGGGCCGCAACCTTGTTTTCGCGATTTTCTCGTCTGATTTGCCCCGCCGCGAAGAGGGCAAGCGCAGCGGTGCAGAACGCCCGCAAGGCGCCGTGGCTTGGAGCCGCCGCGCAAGGGCTATGCAGGGCAAGATCGTGCGCCACCTCGCGACGCGACTGCCCGCCTAGAGGGTCATGTGCCGCGCCCTCGCGCCGCGTTCGATGGCGGCAGCATGCAGGCGGTCAAGGTTCAGTTCATCGCGAATCTCTTCCAGCATGCGCGCCTCGGGGCCGACGATCCTGCCGTCAGCCGCCGCGACATCGCAGGACAGCGCATAGGCGGTTTCATAAAGCCGTTCCGGCAGCGCATCACGGATCAGACCGAACAGGGCATCTAGACCGTCCACCTGTTCCAGCAGATCGAAGACCATCCGCGACATCTGCGGCAGGCGTTCGGCATCGTAGCCTGCGAAAATGGGCAAGTTGTTGATAGCGTTACTCATTTTCACAAGTTCGGCGGTGCGGATATGTTCGTCCGAGGCCGATACCGCAATCATGAGCGCGGCAAGCGCGTCTTGTGCGGAAAGCGGTGCGTCTTCAAGCATGGGTCTGTCCTTTGTCAATGACCGACATTTATTGACCCGGTGTCACTCTCGCAATAGGGAGTGCGGGTTCCGGCGGGCACCTTGCCCCCACAAATATGTGAGAAAATCCATGAGCAGCTTTCGTGACGCAGCGATGACATCAAAGGCCTGGCCTTTCGAAGAGGCGCGCGCATTGCTCAAACGGTACGAAAAGAAGGACCCCGAAAAAGGGTATGTGCTGTTCGAGACGGGCTATGGCCCCTCGGGTCTGCCGCATATCGGGACCTTCGGCGAGGTGCTGCGCACCACGATGATCCGCCGCGCGTTCGAGGTGATCTCGGATATTCCGACCAAGCTGATCTGCTTTTCGGACGACCTTGACGGCATGCGCAAGGTGCCGGGCAACGTGCCCCAGCAAGACATGCTGGCCCAGCATATGCACAAGCCGCTGACCGATGTGCCTGATCCTTTCGGGACACATGAAAGTTTCGGCCACCACAACAACGCGATGCTGCGCCGGTTCCTTGATACTTTCGGGTTCCAGTATGAATTCTACTCGGCGCGCGAATTCTACCGCTCGGGCCAGTTCGATGCGGTGCTTTTGCGGGCGGCGGAACGCTATGACGCGATCATGGAGGTGATGCTGAAGTCGCTTCGTGAAGAGCGTCGCGAGACCTATTCGATCTTCCTGCCGATCCACCCCGAGACGGGCCGCGTGCTTTACGTGCCGATGAAGCATGTGGACGCGGTGAGGGGCGAGATCACCTTCGATGATCCCGATGGCCGCGAATGGACGCTGCCTGTCACGGGCGGCAACGTTAAGCTGCAATGGAAGCCCGACTTCGGCGCGCGCTGGGCGGCGCTGGACGTCGATTTCGAGATGTACGGCAAGGAACACGCCACTAACACCGCGATCTATGACCGCATCTGCGAGATACTGGGCGGGCGCAAGCCGAACCACTTTTCTTACGAGCTGTTTCTCGACGAGAACGGGCAGAAGATCTCGAAATCTTCGGGCAACGGGATCTCGATCGACGAATGGCTGACCTATGCCGCGACCGAAAGCCTGTCGTATTTCATGTATCAAAAGCCAAAGACGGCCAAGCGGATGCATTTCGATGTGATCCCCAAAGCGGTGGACGAGTATCACCAGCAGCTGCGCGCCTATGGCACGCAGGATGATGCGGGGCGGGCGAACAATCCTGTGTTCCATATTCACGGGCCTGACGTGCCGGTGTCCGATATGGTTGTGCCATTTGCGATGCTCTTGAACCTCGCCTCGGTGTCGGGGGCCGAGGACAAGGAAACGCTTTGGGGGTTCATCCAGCGCTATGCGCCCGAGGCCACGGCTGCGAAGAATCCGCAGATGGATCAGGCGGCAGGGTTTGCTGTGCGCTACTACAACGACTTCGTGAAGCCCGCGAAGGTCTATCGTGCGCCAACCGATCAGGAACGGGCGGCGATGGTCGATCTGGTCGCGCGGCTGAAGGCATGGGACGGCGGCCTTGATGCCGAAGAGTTGCAGTCGATGGTCTTTGCCGTCGGCAAAGAGCACGGGTTCGAGCCGCTGCGCGACTGGTTCACGGCGCTTTACGAGGTGCTGCTGGGGGCCTCGCAGGGACCGCGCTTCGGCGGGTTCATCGCGCTTTACGGTGTCGACGAGACGATTGCGCTGATCGAAGAAAAGCTGTCCTGACCGACAAAAAACGAAACTAATCCGCGCCTGCTTGCGTATCTTCCATACAGGAGACCACAGAGAGGATCGCGGATCATGCGTATTTTCGGACTTGTTCTTGGGTTCTGGCTTTCGGTGACTGCGGCCGTCGCCCAGGATTCCGGTGCCATCGAAGGGGTGATCGGCAGCCAGCTTGACGCCTTCAACGACCGCGACATCGACGGGGCGTGGCAATATGCCAGCCCGAATATCAAACGTCTGTTCGGCAATCCCGGCAACTTCGGGATGATGGTCCAGCAGGGGTATCCGATGGTCTGGGACAACGCTGATGTCAGCTTTCTGGAACTGCGGGATATCAACGGTTTTCTCTGGCAGAAGGTGATGGTCCGCGACAAGAACGGCAACCTGCATATCCTTGATTATCAGATGGTTGAAACATCCGAGGGCTGGCAGATCAACGGTGTCCAGCTGCTACCTGCTCCGGACCTGAGCGCCTAAGGCATGGGCGTTGCCTGGCCCCGCGTGACGGTGGGCCAAGGGGTGATTTAGACCCTCGGGCTAGCTTTCTGGCAACGCATTGGACCTGCGTCCGGTGCATCCGATCAGCCAGAAGGATACCCCATGAACAAAGCCATCACCGATGGGATCGTTTTCGATCCCCTGCCGTTTTCCGTAGGTCTTGCCCTCTGGTCAAGCGGGGACGGGACGCCGGGGTCGGATACCTATGCGCTCAGCGGGTCGGGCAATTTCGTCGCCGCCGATCAGGACTTCGGCGGGTGCCTCGAGATCTTGACCCAGAGCACGACGCAAAAGCTGCGCTACATGGGCGAAACACCGATCCTGCCGGGGTGCTATCTGCAGATCACCGTGCGCGTGAAGGCGGTGGCGGGTCCGATGCCCGCCGTCGCGATTGCCGGATGGGCGGGAATGGCTGGCGGTCTGCCGGTGGCGGGCCTGCCGCAGGCGGCGGCACCGGTGCAACTGACCACCTATGGACAGGTGGTTGAAATCAAGGGGATCGTCGCGACCGCCGACCGGACCGGCGTGGACCTGCCATGGCATGGCGCGCAATACGGGCATTTCGGGTTGAACCTGACCGGCGCGACCGGAGGTATCGTGCGGATCGACGACATCACCATCGAGGATGTCTCGTCTGTCTTTACCCGCGATCTGGTCGGGCTGGTGGACGTGCGCGACTATGGCGCGGTTGGCGATGGTGTGACCAACGACCGTGCGGCCTTTGTCGCCGCCGACAGTGCTGCCAATGGCAAGGCGGTCATGGTGCCCGCGGGGGTCTACTTTCTCGGCGGCAATGTCACGATGCAAAACCCTGTCCGGTTTCAGGGCAGGATCGTGCAGAACCCCGAGCATCGTTTCATCCTGCAGCGTGATTACGATTATGACAGCTATCTGGCGGCGTTTCAGGACGAGGAGCTGGCCTTCAAGAAGGCCTATCAGGCGCTGATCAACTTTGCCGATCACGATTCACTCGATCTGTGCGGTCGTCGTGTGCTGCTGACCGCACCCGTCGATATGCAGGCATGCGATCCGACCCGCACCCGTTTCGAGACCCGCCGCGTCATCCGCAACGGCCAGTTCCAACCCGACGACAGCGCGGCATGGGATACGCAGGTCGTCACCTCGCAGGCGAGCTATGCCGTCAGCAACAACAAACGGCTGACCAATGTGGTCAATGCGACCAGCATTCCGGTCGGTGCACTTGTCACGGGCAATGGTGTCGGGCGCGAGATCTACGTGACATCCGTGAACACCAGCGCGCAGACCATCGAATTGAGCAGCCCTCTCTATGATGCGGAAGGCACGCAGGTCTTCACCTTTACCCGCTTCAAGTATCTGCTCGACTTTTCGGGCTACGAGAAGTTCAGCCAGTTCATCCTCTCGGATATCGAGTTTCAGGGCCGTGGTGTGGCCAGCGGCATCATGATGGCGCCGGATGGCTTTACCTTTCATGTCCGTGATTGCTTCATCAACCGCCCGAAGAACCGCGGGATCACCTCACCGGGGCGCGGGTGTCAGGGGATGATGCTGGACCGGTGCCAGTTGATCTCGGACGAGCAAGGCGTGGTGGTTGGCAACCGTGTCAGCATCGGCTTCAACGCCAACGCCAATGACGTGAAAATCCGGTCGAACCGCGTCAGCAAATTCCTGCATTTCTGCGTTCTGGCAGGCTCTGGCACGCTGCTGGTCGGCAATCACTGGTTTCATGGCGACGATGACGTGAACGGAGTGCGCAAAGGGGGGATCGTGATCACCGCACCCAATCCCAAGAGCATCTTCACCGGCAACTATTGCGACAACAACTTTATCGAATGGACGAACGAGCACGAGAGCAATCCGGCCTTCAGCAATCAGTTTTCCTTTGGTGGCCTGACCATCACCGGCAATATGTTCACCACCAACGATGTCGCCCCGTGGTTCAATTTCATCGTCATCAAGCCTTACGGGCAGGGCCATTTCATCAACGGCTTTGCCGTGGTCGGGAACGTGTTCCGGTCGATCAACGGCGCGATTGATCGCGTCGAACATGTGGATACGACCTTTGCCGATCTCGACTATGGCCGGACTCGCAGTTTCGTGTTTCAGGCCAATACGTTCCACAACGTGAACGAGCCTGTGTCGAACCCTGCCTATCTGTTGCACCAGCAGCAGACGGCAGCCGCGACCTGGGTTCTGGAAACCCGCGATGCCCTGCCCTTCGCGGGATATGCGAAAACGGTCGAACAGGTGATGCCCGAGGGTGCGATCACCGACAATGGCGGGTCGCCGGTCTTCGATTTGCCATGGTCGCGGGGCGAGCAGGGGGCCAATCGGCGCAATGTCCATCTGAACTTCAGCAGACCGGTCAAAGGCAGTGTCCGCTATGCGGTGCGGATGGACCAGCCGTAAGGCCGACGCAATCATGTCAAGAAGGGCACCTGCGGGTGCCCTTTTTTTGTGCGTCTTGCGCATTTGGTGTCGCAAGGCCCCGATTTTTCCGCCTTGCCACTGGTCAGGGTAGACGGCTCTTTGCAATGTAAGCGCAAAGCATGTCCGCGGAGCGTTCAAGATCACCCTCTCTGCCCCCATCCCCTACGATCAGGCAAGCCCTGTGCCGCCGCGCGCGCGCGGGTCATTGCTGTTGCGTGCCAAACGGCGCGGGCAGGACAGCGTGATCGCCGATCTGCGGCAGGAAGGCGCGCTCAAGGCGCTGTTTCCGCGGGTGCGGGGGAATGCGCTGGATGCGGTGTTCCTGAACACCTCAGGCGGGCTGACGGGCGGTGACCGGATGGTGATTGCCGCCGAGGCAGAGGCCGGGGCGCATATCGTCCTGTCCAGTCAGGCGGCCGAGCGCGGCTATCGCGCCCAGCCCGGCGAGGTGGCGCAGGTCGATGTCACCCTGCGGGCCGGTGCCGGTGCCCGCATCGACTGGATCCCGCAGGAAACCATCCTTTTCGATCACGCCGCCCTGTCGCGCAGGCTGTCGGTGCATCTGGTGGGCGATGGCTCTGCCCTGATCGTGGAGCCCTTGGTGCTGGGCCGTCAGGCGATGGGCGAGACTGTGCGCGCGGTCCTGTTCCGTGACCAATGGCGGGTCTGGCGCGATGGTGCGCTGGTCTTTGCCGATGCGATCAGTCTTGCGGGCGATGCCACCGCGCTGATGGCACGGCAGGCGACCGGGCAGGGCGCGCGGGCCATGGCGACGGTGCTGCTGGCGGGGCCTGCGGCGGCCGAAAGATACGGGCGGTTGCGCCTTGATGGCCTGAGTGGCGCAAGCCTGATTGCCGATGATCTTTTGCTGGTGCGCCTCCTGGCGAATGATGGCTTTGATCTGCGCCACCAGATGCTTGGCGTCATTACCGCCTTGGCCGACGTGCCGATCCCGCGTGTCTGGAGACTTTGACCGATGCAACTGACCCCCCGTGAAAAAGACAAACTGCTTGTCGCCATGGCGGCCGAAGTCGCGCGCAGGCGGCTTGCCCGGGGTGTCAAGCTGAACTACCCCGAGGCGATTGCGCTGATCACCGATGCGGTGGTCGAGGGGGCGCGGGACGGGCGCTCGGTCGCGGATATGATGCAGGCGGGGGCGCAGGTGCTGCGTCGCGATCAGGTGATGGATGGCATCGCCGAAATGATCCACGAGGTGCAGGTCGAGGCGACCTTCCCCGATGGCACCAAGCTGGTGACGGTGCATGACCCGATCCGTTAGGCATATGCGTATTTTGGGCAAGATGAAGCGGAGGGTGCAGAATGAAACCGGGTGAGGTTCTTGCCGCCGAAGGCGTACTGACGCTGAATGCCGTGTCCAAGGCGATCACGCTGGAGGTGGCCAATACCGGTGACAGGCCCGTGCAGGTCGGCTCGCACTACCATTTCGCCGAGACCAATCCGGCGCTGAATTTCGACCGTGCGGCGGCACGGGGGATGCGTCTGGATATCGCCGCAGGCACCGCCGTGCGCTTCGAGCCGGGACAGCGCCGCGAGGTGAACCTGATCCCGATGGGGGGAGACCGCCGGATTTACGGATTCAACGGGCAAGTGATGGGCAAACTGTGAGCGATGACGGGTGTCCATACGCTGCAACGCAGAAAAATGCTGCAGTGCCGCATTTCTTGGGATATGATCGGGCTAGCCGAAACTTGTCCCGAGGGGATTATTCATGACACCCGCCATTACCCTTACACTTTCCGCCCAAGCCATGCATGCCGCCAGTGCGATCATCGGCCAGCAGATGCGCCTGACAGATGTATTCATTGACCAGACCATCGCGACCCGCCGTGCGATGGTGATGCCATTCATGGCACCAGACGCCCCGTCCGAAGCGGCGGCACCAAAGCCTGCTGCAGCAAAGAAAGCCGCGCCGAAGAAGGCTGTCGCCAGGAAAGCCAAGGCAAAAGCGGCGACCGTCAAGAAGGCCGCAGTGAAGAAGGCTGTCGCCAAGCCGGCTGTTCCGGTCAAGGCTGCGCCTGTGGTCAAGGCAGAAGCACCTGCCGCTGCGCCGACAGCACCCGAGACGAAGACTGCGCCTGTGGCGAAAGCCGAAGCTGCAAAGAGCGCAGCGCCAGCGCAAGCCGCGCCAAAGCCTGCCGCACCTGCTGCCAAGGCCAAACCGGCGATCAAGGCAAAACCTGCAAAGAAAGCCGCAGCGAAGCCTGCCGCGACCAAGGCCCCTGCGCCTGTGCAGGCAGAGATGCCGAAGCCCGCGCCCGCGCCCGTTGCCAAAGCGCCTGAAGCGACACCAGCGCCAGCGCCAGTCGCGGCGGTGGCCGACCCGAAACCCGCCCCTTCCACCCAAGCCAAGGCTGCGCCACGCAAGAAGACCGTGACCGTCGCCGATGCGCCTTGGGACGGAAAGGAAACCACCCCCAAGACCTAAGACGGAGAGTCCCCCATGCCCGCCACGATCTCGCGCGCCGATTATGCGGCAATGTTCGGCCCGACGGTGGGCGATCGTGTCAGGCTCGCCGATACCGCGCTGATCATCGAGGTGGAGCGCGACCTGACGGCGGAACGCGCCGGTTCTGCGGCAGGGGACGGGTCAGGCAAGAATGCCATGCTTTATGGCGAAGAGGTCAAGTTCGGTGGTGGCAAGGTGATCCGCGACGGCATGGGCCAAAGCCAGCGCACGCGGGCCGAAGGCGCGGTTGATACGGTCATCACCAACGCGCTGATCGTGGACTGGACGGGCATCTACAAGGCCGATGTGGGTCTGAAGGACGGGATGATCGCCGCCATCGGCAAGGCGGGCAACCCCGACACCCAGCCAGGCGTCGACATCATCATCGGCCCGGGGACCGAGGCGATTGCCGGTGAAGGCCGCATCCTGACTGCGGGCGGGATCGACAGCCATATCCATTTCATCTGTCCGCAACAGATCGAAGATGCGCTGCATTCCGGCCTGACTACGATGATCGGCGGCGGGACGGGGCCTGCGCATGGGACGCTCGCAACCACCTGCACGCCGGGGCCGTGGCACATCGGGCGGATGTTGCAGGCGGCGGATGCCTTTCCGATGAACCTCGCCTTTGCGGGCAAGGGGAATGCCTCGCTTCCGGCTGCCTTGGAAGAGCAGGTGCTTGCGGGTGCATCCTGTCTGAAACTGCACGAGGATTGGGGCACGACGCCTGCCGCCATCGACTGCTGTCTTGGCGTCGCCGATGCCTGGGACGTGCAGGTGATGATCCATACCGACACGCTCAATGAGTCCGGCTTTGTCGAAAACACCGTCGCCGCCATGAAGGGCCGCACCATCCACGCCTTCCATACCGAAGGCGCGGGCGGCGGCCATGCCCCCGACATCATCAAGATCTGTGGCGAGCCGCATGTCCTGCCATCCTCCACCAACCCGACCCGGCCTTTCACCGTCAACACCATCGACGAACATCTCGACATGCTGATGGTCTGCCACCATCTCGACAAATCCATCCCCGAGGACGTGGCCTTCGCCGAAAGCCGCATCCGCCGCGAGACCATCGCCGCCGAGGATATCCTGCACGACATGGGGGCTTTCTCGATCATCGCCTCTGACAGTCAGGCCATGGGCCGCGTGGGCGAGGTGATCATCCGCACATGGCAGACCGCCCACAAGATGAAGGTGCAGCGCGGCGCGCTGGCCGGGGAACAGGGCGACAACGACAATCTGCGCGTCCGCCGCTATATCGCGAAATACACGATCAATCCGGCCATCGCGCATGGCATCTCGGCGCATGTGGGGTCGATCGAGGTGGGCAAGCGGGCTGATCTCGTGATGTGGAACACCGCGTTTTTCGGCGTGAAGCCCGAGATGATCCTGATGGGCGGGACGATCGTGGCCGCGCAGATGGGTGATCCCAATGCCTCGATCCCCACACCGCAGCCGGTCTATACGCGGCCGATGTTCGGGGCCTTCGGGCGGTCGCTTGAAAACTCGGCGGTGACCTTCGTGAGTGCTGCGGCACAGGATGCAGGGATCGGTGACAGCCTTGGTCTTGCCAAGAAGACACTACCTGTCGTGAACACGCGCGGGATCGGGAAAAAGGACCTCAAGCTCAATGATGCCATGCCGAAGGTCGAGGTGAACCCCGAGACCTACGAAGTGCGCGCCGATGGCGAATTGCTCACCTGCCAGCCTGCGACCGAACTGCCGATGGCGCAGCGGTATTTCCTGTTTTGAAAGGGCAGCCTTGCATGGGTCGCATGATGGCTTTGCAGTTTTGGACGTTGCCGGACCACGGGGTGGGGCATAGCTGTCGTGTCGGGAGGAACGACATTCACACGCAAGAGGCTGACAATGGCACTCCGTCCCGACAACACACTGATTACCAACCGCGAAATCCTGGCCGAGGTGCTTTTGGCACCCTTCGCCGCACTGGCTGGCTGGGTCGAGCATTACGCAATGAACAACGCCCGCACGCAGGCCCTGCGCGCTGTGGCGAATATGTCCGACGCCGAACTGGCCGCAAAGGGCCTGACCCGCGCCGAGGCATTCCGCATGGTCACGCC
The DNA here is from genome assembly GCF_036770585.1 of Yoonia sp. Classification (GTDB taxonomy): domain Bacteria; phylum Pseudomonadota; class Alphaproteobacteria; order Rhodobacterales; family Rhodobacteraceae; genus Yoonia. The sequence continues at coordinate 35,176 of NZ_DAIPIW010000008.1, forward strand.
CCACGACGTCTAGGGCATGACGCCGGGGGCCACGCATGAGTGTGGCCCACGCGATCATCCATTTTCACGGTCAGGCTGATGCCACGGTCAGCCTGACCTACGACGCGCGTCTGTTGCGCCGCAAGAAGCTGCTCACCGATCAGGGCGAGGCGTTTCTGGTCGATCTGGCGCAGACGACCTCTGTCACGGATCATGACGCCTTTGTTCTGACCGATGGTCGAAAGGTCGCCGTGGTCGCAGCCGATGAACCCTTGATGCGGGTGACGGGCGATCTGACCCGTCTGGCATGGCATATCGGCAACCGCCACGCGCCTTGTGCGATCGCGGACGACGCGCTCTATGTGCAGCGCGAGAAGGTCATGCGCGCCATGCTGGAACACTTGGGTGCGCGGGTCGAGGATGTGACCGGCCCCTTCACCCCCGAAGGCGGGGCCTATGGCCATGGCCGCACGATGGGGCACGACCACGGTCATTCCCATGCGTGACGCGGGCCTTCTGACGCTGACGCAGTGGCTGTCGCCGGCCTATCCGGTGGGGGCCTTCGCGTGGTCGCACGGGCTGGAACGCGCCATCGCGCGGGGCGACGTGACGGGGCGGGATGATCTGGCGGACTGGCTTTCGGCGGTGCTGGCGCAGGGCGCGGGCCGGACGGATGCGATCCTGTTGTGCGAGGCTTATCGGGCCCAAGATGTGAGCGCGATTGCGGACCTCGCGGCAGCCCTTGCCCCCAGCCGCGAACGCCGGATGGAAACCCTGCAGCAGGGGGCGGCCTTTGCCGCGACGACACGGGCCGTCTGGGGGCTGGACCTGCCCGACATGGCCTTTCCTGTCGCGGTGGGCCGGGCGGCGGCGCTGGCGGGTCTGCCGTTGCCGCCGGTCCTGCAGGTCTGGTTGCAGGCTTTCCTGTCGAACCTCGTGCAGGCCGCGCAACGTCTGATGCCGCTGGGCCAGACCGAAGGACAGCGCATCCTTGCAGGCCTCGCGCCCGCCATCCTGTCGGTGGCCGCGGCGGCAGAGGCCGCGACCCTCGACGACATCGGTTCCGCGACATTCGCCGTCGATACCGCATCGATGCAGCATGAAACCCAGCAACCGCGCATTTTCAGATCATAGGAGGCCCCCCATGTCACCCAACGGACCCCTGCGCGTCGGCATCGGCGGCCCTGTGGGCGCGGGCAAGACGACGCTGACCGCGCAGCTTGCGCGCGCGCTGAAGGACCGGATCAGCCTCGCCGTGATCACCAACGACATCTACACGCAGGAAGACGCCGAGGCGCTGATGCGGATGCAGATCCTGCCCGCCGACCGCGTCATGGGTGTGGAAACCGGCGGCTGCCCGCATACCGCGATCCGCGAGGATGCCTCGATCAACCTTGCCGCTGTCGCCGAACTGCGCGGGCGTCATGCGGACCTCGACCTGATCCTGATCGAAAGCGGGGGCGACAATCTTTCGGCCACGTTCAGCCCGGAACTGGCGGATGTGACGGTCTATGTCATCGACGTGGCGGCGGGCGAGGAAATTCCCCGCAAGGGCGGCCCTGCGATCACGCGCTCGGACATTCTGGTGATCAACAAGACCGATCTGGCACCTTATGTCGGGGCCTCGCTAGAGGTGATGGCGCGGGATGCTGCAAGGATGCGCGGCGACCTGCCCGTGATCTTTGCCAGCCTGCGCCACGGCAAGGGCGTCGATGACGTCATCGCGCGTCTGGCGGATATCGGCGGGCTGGGTGTGCCGGCGGCGGCGGAATAGCGACACGGGCTGTCAAGAAGTTTTCTGCCCATTTCCCGCGCAAGGTGATTTTCTTTACAAATCCCGCCCCATGCGCAGGCGCTCTCTTGGATTCACCCACAAAACCGTGAAGATTGCCCCCGGAGGAGGCAGCGAGGCCGCGCCGCGCTGACTGCAAAGACTGTCAATTGGGGGGAGACGCCATGACTGACCAATCCGCGAAACTCTATGCGCCCTCGGCTGAAATGGCCGCCGCTGCGCATGCCGACAAGGCAAGATACGAAAAGATGTATGCCGCCTCGGTCAGCGACCCAGACGCCTTCTGGGCCGAGCACGGCAAGCGGGTGGATTGGATCAAGCCCTTCACGAAGGTCAAGAACACCAGTTTTGCCCCCGGCAATATCGACATCCGCTGGTTCGAGGACGGCACGCTGAACGTCGCCGCCAACTGCATCGACCGCCATCTGGCGACGCGCGGCGACCAGACCGCGATCATCTGGGAACCCGATGACCCGAATGATGCCGCCGCGCATATCACCTACAAGGAACTGCACGCCAAGACCTGCAAGATGGCCAATGTCCTCAAGGATATGGGCGTGGGCAAGGGCGACCGCGTGGTCCTTTACATGCCGATGATCCCCGAGGCCGCCTATGCGATGCTGGCCTGTGCCCGGATCGGGGCGATTCATTCTATCGTCTTCGCCGGCTTCTCGGCCGAGGCACTTGGCGCGCGGATCAACGCCTGTGACGCCAAGGTCGTGATCACATCGGACGGCGCACCGCGCGGCGGGCGCGTGACCAAGCTGAAGGACAACGTCAATCAGGCGCTGCTGCATGACTACAACGATGTGAAATGTCTGGTGGTCAGGCGCACCGGCCAGCAGGTCGCATGGCGCGACGGGCTGGATTACTGGCTGCACGAGATGGAAGACAAGGTCGGCGGCGATTGCCCGCCCGAAGAAATGGCGGCTGAAGACCCGCTGTTCATCCTCTACACCTCCGGTTCGACCGGCCAGCCCAAGGGTGTGGTGCATACGACCGGCGGCTATCTCGTCTATGCGGCGATGACCCATCAATACACCTTCGACTATCACGACGGGGACATCTTCTGGTGCACCGCTGACGTGGGCTGGGTCACGGGCCACAGCTATATCGTCTACGGGCCGCTGGCCAATGGTGCCACCACGCTGATGTTCGAAGGCGTGCCGACCTATCCCGACGCGGGGCGCTTCTGGGCTGTGTGCGAAAGGCATAAGGTGAACCAGTTCTACACCGCGCCCACCGCCATCCGCGCGCTGATGGGGCAGGGCAACAGCTTTGTCGAGAACTACGACCTGAGCCATCTCAAGGTCCTTGGCACCGTGGGCGAGCCGATCAACCCCGAGGCCTGGAACTGGTACAATGATGTCGTCGGCAAGGGCAAATGCCCCATCGTGGACACATGGTGGCAGACCGAAACCGGCGGCCATCTGCTGACCCCGCTGCCCGGGGCGACGGCGACGAAACCCGGCTCGGCCACTTTGCCGTTCTTCGGTGTGCAGCCGGCGATCCTCGAGCCAACCACAGGTCAGGAAATCACCGACACCGCAGCTGAAGGCGTGCTCTGCATCAAGGATAGCTGGCCCGCCCAGATGCGCACCGTCTGGGGCGATCACGAAAGGTTCGAAAAGACCTATTTCGCGGATTACAAAGGCTACTACTTCACCGGTGACGGCTGCCGCCGCGATGCGGATGGGTATTACTGGATCACCGGCCGCGTGGACGACGTGATCAACGTCTCCGGCCACCGCATGGGCACCGCCGAGGTGGAAAGCGCCCTTGTCGCCCACCCCAAGGTCGCCGAAAGCGCCGTGGTCGGCTATCCCCATGCCATCAAGGGGCAGGGCATCTATGCCTATGTCACGCTGATGAACGGGGAAGAGCCGACCGATGAGCTTCGCAAGGAACTGGAAACATGGGTCCGCTCCGAGATCGGCCCCATCGCCAAGCCCGACCTGATCCAATGGGCGCCGGGCCTGCCCAAGACCCGTTCCGGCAAGATCATGCGCCGCATCCTGCGCAAGATCGCCGAGGATGATTTCGGTGCGCTGGGCGATACCTCGACACTGGCCGACCCTTCGGTGGTGGATGATCTGATCCAGAACCGGATGAACCGGAAGTAGGGTTCGACCGATCCGAAACGAAAGCCGCGCAGCGATGCGCGGCTTTTGTGCCTTTATGGCGGTGGCGCGCGGGCGCGGCTGGTCTTAGTCTTGCAACGTCACGTTCACGCGCTCGCTTTCCAGCAGCTTTACCTCGCGCTGGGGGAACGGAATGCTGATGCCGTTGTCCCTGAAGGCATCCCAAAGCGCCAGATAGACGTTGCCGCGGATGTTCGTCAGCCCGTCTGTCGGGTCTGTGATCCAGAACCGCAGGATGTAATCGACCGAGCTGTCACCGAAGCCCACGATATGGCAGACAGCGGGCCGAGATTTCAGCACGCGGTCGACCGATTGCGCGGCCTCGATGGCGATCCGGCGCACCTCGTGCGGGTTGTCGGTGTAGGCGGTGCCGAAATGGATGTCGAGCCGGACGAATTCGTTGGAATGCGACCAGTTCACCACCTGTCCGGTGATCAGATCCTCGTTCGGGATCAGATACTCGCGCCCGTCGCGGGTGACGACCGAGACATAGCGCGCGCCCAGCGAGTTGATCCAGCCGAAGGTATCGCCAAGGCTGATCACGTCACCGGGCTTGATCGACTTGTCGAGCAGGATGATCACGCCTGAAACAAGGTTCGACACCACCTTTTGCAGACCGAAACCAAGGCCGACACCGATCGCCCCCGACAGGACCGCAAGACCCGTCAGGTCGATCCCCAGCGCGCGGACACCCACGAAGAACGCCAGCCCGTAAAAGCCGATCTGCACGCCCTTGACGATCAGCACCTGCATCGAGGGGCTGATGTCCGCGTTCCCCTTGATCCGCGCCGCCGTGGTCGTGGTGAAGAACCGCGCCAGCGCCACCAGCACCGTCAGGATCACCAGCCCCTGCACCAAAAGCAGCAGCGAGAACCGCATCGCGCCCATGCTGAACCCGATGCTGTCCAGCAGACGCTCGGCCGGGTCGATCAGGTCAAGGATCTGCAACGTGACCCAGATCCACGCGCCATAGCGGACGGTGCGGCGCAGAAGCTGGCTCTTGATCAGCCGTGTGGCGAAGGCGATCACCAGCCACGCAAAGGCCAGCGTGCCGACGATGCCCAGCAGGTAGCTGCGGCTGGGCCAGGTGACCTCGCGCATGATATAGATCACCGCCCAGATCAGCGTCACGAAGAAGATGGCGCGCAGGCGCTGGTGCACCACGACCAGCACGCGCATCCGCCATTTCGGCCAGTTTTCCCGCGCGGCCATCCACGCCCGAATACGTGGGCCAAGGACGGCGCGCATCAGATGGGCGATGACGAAGAGACCGACAACGATCAGCACCTGATAGAAGTTCCAGGGGCGGAACAGGCTTTCCAGAAACGTCTGACCCTGCGCAATCAGCGAGGTGCTGATTTCCAGCACCTCGTTGATGGCCACATCCGGTGACACAGCCGCGCCATCCGGCGTTGTTTCGGCGAACTGATTGTGCTGGGCCATGGTCCTGATCGTGTTTCCCTGTGCCAGCAGCCTGCCATGCGACCGCACGCGCCTTCAAGTAGGCTCTGTTTGCGGCGCGAAAGCCGAAAACGGGCTTTGACCTTACTCAACAGTTGCGCGGTGATGGTGTCCAAGCTACTACTGAGACGTTGGTTTCTTGCGAGGTGGATTTAGATGTCTGTGTCTGTTGTGTTGCTTGTTTTATTGGGTGGTGCGTTGCTGATCCCGTTGTTCGGTGGGGATGACGATGAGACCGACAATGAAAACGAAATCGACAATGAAATCCTCGGCGGTCCCGGCAACGACGTGATCGACGGCACCGAAGAAAACGACCTGATCCGGACGTTCCTTGGTGACGACACGATTTATGGCAACGGCGGAAACGACAGGATCTTCAGCGGCGGCGGCGACGACATTGTCTATGGCGGACTTGGAAACGACTTTGTGCGCGGTGGCTCGGGCAATGACCGGATCTTCGGTGAAGAGGGCGACGACCGGCTCTTTGGTGATCAGGGCGATGACTATATCGACGGTGGCTCGGGTGATGACATCATTCGCGGCGGCAGGGGCGATGATCTGATCTTCGGCAGGGGCGGCGCGGACGTCATGTCCGGCGAAGACAATAACGACACGATCTTCGGCTGGCAGAATGGCACCGTCATGAACGGCGGCCTGACTGACGCCGATAACCCCGACCAGAGCAACGACGATACCCTTGTCATGGTCACCGGCGAAGGCGTGATGACCAATGGCACCGGCGACAACATGAACATCGCGCTGGCCAATGTCTCGGATGGGCAGGAGACATCCATCATCGTCACCGACTTTGATCGTGCGGATGATACACTGGTTCTGACTGTCGATTATGCGACGGACGGCACACCGATGATGCAGGGCGACGCGGATTTCACGATCAACTACGCATTCCAGGACGCCACGCCTGATCGCGGTGCGGGCATGCTTGTGACCGTGACCTGGGACAACGCTGATGGTGATGTGACCGATCAGGAAAGCGCCAGCGCATTCCTCGAAGGGTTCAGGATCGGGTTTGGCGGCATTCCGGGCAATACCCCCCCAAGCGGTGAGATCGTCGATAACTCACTGATCAATGTCGAGGTCTATCTCACCAATGAGGCCAGCCTCGATGATCCGGTCGCCACGTTGCAGGGGATCGGGATCAGCACCCCCGCGATGGAGACATGGTTCCCGACCACCTGAGCCGCGATCGTTGATCGGTGCCCATAGGGCCGCTTGCCATCTTGCGAGCGGCCCTTTTCACGTGTATTCCCGCATCCATGCAAATGGTTTTCGACATGGATGATCGCGCGCGCCTGCCCTGGCGGTTCTTCGGTGCGTCTTGCACGATCCTTGCCCGCGGCTAAGACCGCCGCCTTTCCGCACGCCTGAAAATTCCACATTCAAACATCGGGAGAGGACCCATGTCCCCCAAGACGCTCTATGATAAAATCTGGGACGCCCACGTCGCCCATGAAGCCGAGGACGGCACCTGCCTGCTCTATATCGACCGCCACCTGGTTCACGAGGTGACCAGCCCGCAAGCCTTCGAAGGGCTGCGCATGGCGGGTCGCAAGGTGCGCGCGCCGGAAAAGACCATCGCGGTGCCGGATCACAACGTGCCCACCACGATGGGCCGCGAGGATCCCAAGAACATGACCGAGGACAGCGCCATTCAGGTCGCGGCCCTCGACCAGAACGCCAAGGACTTCGGGATCCACTACTATCCCGTGACCGACGTCCGGCAGGGCATCGTCCACATCGTCGGCCCCGAACAGGGCTGGACCCTGCCCGGCATGACCGTTGTCTGCGGTGACAGCCACACGGCGACGCATGGCGCCTTCGGTGCGCTGGCCCACGGCATCGGCACCTCCGAGGTGGAACATGTTCTGGCCACACAGACGCTGATCCAGAAGAAGTCCAAGAACATGAAGGTCGAGATCACCGGCAAGCTGCGCCCCGGTGTGACCGCCAAGGACATCACCCTGTCGGTCATCGGCGCCACCGGCACCGCAGGCGGCACCGGCTATGTGATCGAATACTGCGGCGAGGCGATCCGCGATCTGTCCATGGAAGGCCGCATGACCGTCTGCAACATGGCGATCGAAGGCGGCGCCCGCGCCGGTCTGATCGCGCCTGACGAAAAGACCTTTGACTACTGCAAGGGCCGCCCGCATGCGCCGAAAGGCGCTGCATGGGAGGCCGCGGTCGCCTATTGGAAAACGCTCTATACCGACGAAGGCGCGCATTTCGACAAGGTCGTGACCATCAAGGGCGAAGACATCGCCCCCGTCGTCACATGGGGCACCTCGCCCGAGGACGTGCTGCCGATCACGGCCAAGGTGCCCGCCGCCGAAGACTTCAAGGGCGGCAAGGTGGGGGCTGCGCAGCGCTCGCTTGACTACATGGACCTCAAGCCCGGCACGCCGCTGAAGGACATCGCCATCGACACGGTCTTTATCGGGTCCTGCACCAACGGCCGGATCGAGGACCTGCGCGCCGCGGCCGCAATCCTGAAAGGCAAGAAGATCGCCGTCAAACGCGCGATGGTCGTGCCCGGATCGGGTCTTGTGCGCGCTCAGGCCGAAGCAGAGGGGCTGGCCCAGATCTTCATCGACGCCGGTTTCGAATGGCGTCTGGCGGGGTGCTCGATGTGTCTGGCGATGAACCCCGACCAACTGGCCCCGGGTGAACGCTGTGCCGCGACCTCGAACCGCAACTTCGAGGGGCGTCAGGGCCGTGGCGGACGCACGCATCTGATGTCGCCCGCGATGGCCGCCGCCGCCGCGATCACCGGCAAGCTGACCGACGTACGGGAGATGATGTGATGAAAGCCTTTACCAAACTCAGCGGCATTGCCGCGCCCCTGCCGTTGGTCAATATCGACACCGATATGATCATCCCCAAGCAGTTCCTGAAAACGATCAAACGCTCGGGCCTTGGCGTGAACCTCTTTGACGAGATGCGCTATGATCAGGACGGCAACGAGATCCCCGATTTCGTGCTGAACCAGCCGCAATACCGCGAGGCGCAGATCCTTGTGGCGGGCGACAACTTTGGCTGCGGGTCGTCGCGCGAACACGCGCCTTGGGCGATTGCCGATTTCGGCATCACCTGCGTGATCGCGCCCAGCTTTGCCGATATCTTTCACAACAACTGCTTCAAGAACGGCATCCTGCCGATTGCCCTGCCGCAAGAGCAGGTGGACGTGCTGATGAAGGACGCCGAGAAAGGCTCGAACGCGCGGATCGAGGTGGACCTCGAAGCGCAGACGATCACCACCTCCGATGGCGAGGTCTTCACCTTCGAGGTCGATTCCTTCAAGAAGCACTGTTTGCTCAACGGTTTGGACGATATCGGCCTGACCATGGAAAAGGCCGCTGCGATCGACAGCTACGAGACCAGGGCCAGCGCCCAGCGCCCTTGGGTTTGACCCCCGCCGACAGACTATCGAAAGCCGCGCCAAAGCGCGGCTTTCTTGATTTGCGATGCTGAAAAGTCGCGGTGCCCACCCCTTCAGGGGGAATTCTGTTGCATTCCTGCGCCACTCTGGGCTGTATGAATGAAGAATTGTTCTATGTTGTCAGGTGTCGGCTGCGGCGGGATTTCAATGCTGTGCACAATGCCTGTGTGACCATCGCGCGCCTGTCTGCGTCGCAAAAGCAGGATTGCCCCGGGGGTGAGACCCGGGTGAAGGGGGTTGAAAGTGCTCTATCGCTTGCCCGGAGCATTAGTCAGAGCCATAATCGTCGCCTTGCTGGTGATCACGCCTTACGTCTTGCTGGATGGCCGTGGCAGCGAAAGCACGCCGATCGTGGCCTTGGCGGCGGTGTTCGCCGCCCTGCTGACCATCGTGGAATACAGCGCCTCTAGCCCCAGCGTCGTCGAGTTCCGCGATGCGCCGCCCTTCAACCGTGTCCGGTTCGCAGCCCTCTTTTCCACGATCCTGTGCCTGTCGGTGATCTTTCGCGGGCAAGAGGTGCCGAACGGGCTGTCGGATTTCTTTGTGCTCAGCGGCTCGCAAATCGGAAAGGCCATCGACTTTCCACTTTCGCCTGCGCGGATGATGCTGGACCTGCTGCCAGCCGATACCAGCCCTGCAGAACGCGAGATGATCCGCTCGGCGGCCGGACTGGCCTACCTGCTGGTCAGCTTCTCGGTCATCTGGTTTGTCGTGCTGCTGCGGCTTTACCGCTGGCCGCGTCGCAGCGATGCGTTCAACGTCTGGGTCAACCTGCCGACATTTGATCCCACATCGGGCGGTGACGTGATCCGGCGGCTGCGCTGGGACGGACGCTTTAACGTTTTGTTAGGACTTGCGACCCCATATCTGGTGCCGGGTCTGATCTATCTGGTGGGCGTCTTCGGCACGCCGATCAATTTGGGCAGCTCGCAGACCCTGATCTGGACGATTGCGACATGGGCCTTCCTTCCGGCAAACCTTCTGATGCGCGGGATCGCGATCAGCCGGATCGCCTATATGATCGAGCTGCAACGCCGAAGGGCCCAAGGAGATCGTGGCGCTGGTATCCGGCGCTATGTCTGACCCTGCTGATCGCCGCCGGGCCCGTATCGGCTGACAGCTACCGCATCGCCACTTTCGCAGCCCCGCTCAGCCGCGATGGTCCGGGGCTGCTCTTGCGCGATATCCTGAAGGGGGACGACCCGCAGATTGCAGCGATCGTCGCGGTGATTGCAAGGCTCGCCCCTGATATCCTGATCCTGACGGATGTCGACTTTGACCATGACGGGCTGGCGCTGGCCGCCTTGGCGCAGCGGTTCGACACCCCCTATCCCCACCGCTTCGCCCGGATGCCGAACGCGGGCCGTGCCAGCGGCTTGGATATCGACGGCAACGGCCGGACGGGCGAGGCGCGGGATGCATGGGGCTATGGCCGTTTCGCTGGTGATGGCGGGCTGGCCGTCCTGTCGCGCTATCCCTTTGATCTTGCAGGCTTCACCGACCACAGCGGGCGTCTCTGGCGCGATTTGCCGGATGCGGTGCTGCCGGTGGTCGAGGGGCGGCCCTTCCCGTCGCAAGCCGTCTGGGACGCCCTGCCGGTATCCTCGACCGCGCATTGGGACCTGCCGGTCGTCCTGCCGGACGGGGTGCTGCATCTGCTGACCTTCTCGGCCACCCCGCCGGTCTTTGACGGCCCCGAGGATATGAACGGGCTGAGGGCGCGGGATGAGTTGCGGCTCTGGGCGCATGTGCTGGACGGGGTCTTCGGCCCCGCGCCCGCGTCTTTCGTCGTCGCAGGCAACAGCAACCTCGATCCGTCAGCGGGGGACGGGGATCGCGCGGCGATGGCGGAATTCCTTGCCCGAGGCGATGTGCAGGACCCGCACGCAGGCCAGCCCAATGCCGATTGGGACCAAGGCGGGCCGGGCAGGCTGCGGGTCAGCTACCTTTTGCCGTCGCGGGACTGGACAATCGCAGGGGCTGGCACCTTCTGGCCTGCGCCCGACGATGCCGATGCCGTGCTTCTGGGCGAGGGCGGCAGTGCCGCCGGACCCCACCGCCTAGTCTGGCTTGATATCAGCCGGTAGCCCCGCCGACATCACGGTTTCCATATCGGTCGGCCGGAACGCGGGCAGGAGGCGCGCCAGCTTTTCGCCGCTGACGCGGTGATCGAGTGCATGGAGATAGCGCATCTCGCGCAACTCGCGCCCCAATTCCCAAAAGGGTGACAGCAGGGTCAGGACTGGCCACGGGAACTGCGCAATCCGGAAATCGCGCCCCGTCACGCGGTTCAGGGTGTCGCGCAACTGGTTGATCGTGAAGGTGTGACCCTCGAAAGGCACATCCTCGAATTGTGACAGGCTCTCGCGCCGCTCTGCCAGCATCACGGCGGCCCGGGCCCAGTCAGGGACGTAAGCATAGGCCTGCAGGGTGTCGGGGTGGCTGGCGGCGGTGATCTTGCCCTTGGCCGCATCCTTCAGCACCAGAACGCTCATGATATCGCCGTTGCCGTCAGGGTCGATGAAGTTGCCCGCCCGCAGCACGATGGTCTGCACACCAGCGGCGCGGTAGGCCTGTTCCATCGCGACGCGGATGCGGCCTTTGCGGGTCGTCGCCAGATGAGGTGTATTCTCATCGAAGGTGCCGGGCTGGTTGCCGAAGTTGTAAAGGTTGCCGGGAATGATCACGGTCGCGCCGCTGGCCTTGGTCGCCGCGATGACCTGTTCGGTGATCTGCGGGATCAGGACCGCCCAGTTGTGATAGGCGGGCGGGTTGAGGCCGTTGACGATGACGTCGGCGCCCATCGCGGCCTTTGTCATGTCATCGGTCTTGCGGTTGAAATGGCGGAGGGTCCAGCCTGCGGCGGCGAAAGCCTCTGCGCTGCGGCGGCCGATTTTTCCGTTTCCGCCAAGGATCAATACTATGGGCATCTTGGGGTCTCCTTTGTCTGATGACCCCGTCTTTGCGATATTCAAATATGAAAAGAAATTGCCAGAATTTTCAGATCATGTATTCAATTATGAATGGACAAGTCTTTCGACAAACTCGACTGGGCGCTGGTTCAGGCGTTCCTTGCGGTGGCCGAGACGGGCAGTCTTTCGGGGGCGTCGCGGGTTTTGGGCACCAGCCAGCCGACATTGGGGCGGCAGATCAAGGCGATCGAGGCACGCTTGGGTGTCGAGCTCTTCCACCGCCAGCCGCGTGGTTTCGCGCTGACCGAGACGGGGGCGGCCCTTGTCGCGCCGGCGCAGGCGATGCGCGATGCGGTGCGCCGGATCAGCCTGCAGGCGGCAGGTCGCCAGATGCGGCTGGCGGGCACGGTGCGGATCACGGCGAGCGTCGCTTTCTCGGTCTTTCACCTGCCGGATATCATCGCCCGGATCAGGGCGCTGGAACCGCAGATCGCCATTGAACTGGTGCCAAGCGACAGCACCAGCAACCTGCTCTACCGCGAGGCGGATATCGCGGTGCGGATGTTCCGCCCGACCCAGCTTGATCTGATCACCAAGCATCTGGGCGATGTGACCTTGGGGTTTTTCGCGGCCAAGTCCTATCTCGATGCGCGCGGGCGGCCTGCGACGCTGGATGACCTGCTGGCCCATGATGTCGTCGGCTATGATGCCGCGCCCGATATCGTCGACGGGTTTCGCAGCGCGGGGGCCGATGTCACCCGCGACTTCTTCAAGGTGCGCTGCGACGACAACATGGCCTATTGGGCGCTGCTGCGCGCAGGCTGCGGGATCGGGATTGCGCAACGGATCATCGGGCAGGCCGACCCGGTGGTCGAGGAACTGGACCTGTCGTTCGCGCTGCCGGTGCTGCCGGTCTGGCTGACCGCCCATGCAGCGATGCGCCAGACACCGCGCGTGCGGCGGGTCTGGGACCTGCTGGAAAGCGGTCTGAAGCCGCTGGTCTCTTGAACATGGCCACCGGTCGCGCTAGGGGCAGATGACCCAATTCCTGCAAGGACAGTCCCATGCCAAACCCATCCCTTCTGATCCTCGCCGGTGACGGTATCGGCCCCGAAGTCATGGCCGAGGTCAAACGGATCATCACCTGGTTCGGCGACAAGCGCGATCTGGTCTTTGATGTGGCCGAGGACCTTGTGGGCGGGGCGGCCTATGACGTGCACGGCGTGCCGCTGCACGACGACACGATGGAAAAGGCGCAATCGGTGGACGCGGTTCTGCTGGGCGCCGTGGGTGGTCCGAAGTATGACAACCTCGATTTCAGCGTGAAGCCCGAGCGCGGCCTTTTGCGTCTGCGCAAAGAGATGGACCTTTTCGCCAACCTGCGCCCTGCGCAGTGTTTCGACGCGCTGGCCGACTTTTCCTCGCTGAAGAAGGACGTGGTCGCGGGTCTGGATATCATGATTGTGCGCGAACTGACCTCGGGCGTCTATTTCGGCGAGCCGCGCGGGATCCATATCGAAAACAACATGCGTGTCGGCATCAACACCCAGCGCTACACCGAGGCCGAGATCGAGCGCGCGGCCCGTGCCGCCTTCGATCTGGCGATGAAGCGCAACAAGAAGCTGTGCTCGATGGAAAAGGCCAATGTGATGGAAAGCGGCATCCTCTGGCGCGATGTGGTGAACGAGGTGGCCGCCGATTATCCGGAGGTCGCAGTGACCCATATGTATGCGGACAATGGCGCGATGCAGCTTGTGCGCGCGCCCAAGCAGTTCGATGTGATCGTGACCGACAACCTGTTCGGTGACATCCTGTCGGATTGTGCGGCGATGCTGACCGGCTCGCTGGGGATGCTGCCCTCTGCCTCGCTCGGCCTGCCGATGGCCAACGGGCGGCCCAAGGCAATGTATGAACCGGTCCACGGTTCCGCCCCTGACATCGCGGGGCAGGGCAAGGCGAACCCGATCGCCTGTATCCTGTCCTTCGCCATGGCGCTGCGCTATTCCTTCGACGCAGGCGCCGAGGCGGACCGTCTTGAGGCCGCGATCGAGACGGTGCTGGCCGATGGGGCCCGCACGGCCGACCTGATGGGGCCCGAGGGTGGCGTGCCGCTGCGCACCTCCGAGATGGGCGATGCGATCCTCGCGGCGCTGGACGCCAGCCTGTAGCCTGCCGCCGCGCGCCCGTCGCCGCCGTCAATGCTGCGTTGCAGCGTGACGGGTTGACTTGTGCCGTGATGCGGTTTTGATAGCGGTAACACCAGATTGGGGACCCAGTCCATGTCACCGAATGCCAAAGGCGCCCTCTTGGCGCTGCTGTCCTTTGCCATCTTTGCGACCCACGATGTCATTGTGAAAATCCTCGGTGGATTTTATTCGCCGTTCCAGATCGTTTTCTACAGCGTCTTGCTCAGCTTTCCGCTGGCGCTGATCATGCTGATGCGCGACGCGACACCCGGAACGCTGGTGCCGGTGCATCCGTGGTGGTTGGCCGTGCGGACGGTGGCGGTGGTGGCGACGGGGGTTTCGGCCTTCTACGCCTTCTCGGTGCTGCCCTTGGCCCAGACCTATGCGATCCTCTTTGCGGCCCCCTTGCTGATCACGATCCTTGCCATTCCGATCCTCGGTGAAAAGGTTCGCCTGCGGCGTTGGCTGGCGGTTCTGATCGGATTGTCGGGCGTGCTGATCGTGCTGCGACCGGGCCAGACCGACCTGTCGCTGGGGCATTTGGCCGCCATGGTGGCAGCGGTCGGCGGATCCTTCGCCTCGATCGTGGTGCGCAAGATCGGCGCGGAAGAGCGCCCCGTGGTGATGCTGATCTATCCGATGATGGCGACATTCATCGTCATGGCCTGTGCCTTGCCCTTCGTCTACACGCCGATGCCGGTCGCACATCTGGGGATGATGGGGATCATCGCGGCCTTTGCCTGGATTGCGGGCCGTCTGGTGATTGCCGCCTACCAGATCGGGGAAGCGGCGATCATCGCGCCGATGCAATACAGCCAGATCATCTGGGCCAGCATCTTTGGCTATCTCTTCTTCGACGAGGTGATCGACGCCGCCACAGGGATCGGCGCGAGCATCATCATCGCCAGCGGCCTGTATATCGTCTTCCGCGAAAGCAAGGCCGGCACCTCCGAGAATACGCCCGTGCTGCTGACGCGCTCGCGGCCGGAAACCGGCGCGACGCCGCGGGTCTCGATCGCGATGCGGGTGAAAGGGCTGATCCCCTTGCGCAGCGGGTCCGACCGCTGACGCCACCTAGTCGTGGATGTTCAGATCGGGTGGATCGTAGCTTTGCGCGCTGGCCCGATCCCACCGCTTGCGGTAGATCGGGTTGTCGTCGCCATCGTCCAGCAGGAAGCCTTCGCGCATATAGGCGTAGACATCGTTGCTTTCCGTGATCCGCCCGTCCGCGCGCCGCGTCATGAAGTGATAGGGCAGGAAATCGCGCGGATCATCGAGGCCCGCCGCCCCCGCCATTTCACCCAGGGCTTTCAGCGTATTGGCATGGAACCGGTGCACCCGTTTGGCCTTGTCGGGCACGACAAGCGCCTTCTGGCGCAGCGGGTCCTGGGTCGTCACACCCACCGGACAATGGTTCGTGTGGCAGGCCTGCGCCTGAATGCAGCCGATGGCGAACATATAGCCCCGGGCCGAGTTGCACCAATCCGCCCCCAGTGACAGCGCCCGCGCGATATCGAAGGCCGAGACGATCTTGCCCGCCGCCCCGATCTTGACCTGATCGCGCAGACCGGCCCCGCGCAGCGTGTTGTGCACGAAGGTCAGCCCCTCGACCATGGGCATCCCCACATGGTTGGCGAATTCCAGAGGTGCAGCACCCGTGCCGCCTTCGGTGCCGTCGACCACGATGAAATCCGGCACGATACCGGTTTCCAGCATCGCCTTGACGATGCACATGAACTCGCGCCGGTGGCCGATGCACAGCTTGAAGCCGACCGGCTTGCCGTCCGACAAGTCCCGCAACCGTCCGATGAACTGCATCAATCCAATCGGGCCCCGAAAGGCACTGTGGCTTGCAGGCGAGACGCAATCGACGCCCATCGGGATCTCGCGCGCCTCGGCGATTTCGGGGGTGATCTTGGCGGCGGGCAGCATCCCGCCATGCCCCGGCTTGGCCCCCTGGCTCAGCTTGAGCTCGATCATCTTGACCTGCGGGTCGGCGGATTGTTCGGCAAAGCGTTCGGGGTTGAAGGTGCCGTCATGGTTGCGGCACCCGAAATAGCCCGAGCCGATCTCGTAGATCAGATCGCCGCCGCCCTGCCGGTGATAGCGGCTGATCCCGCCTTCGCCGGTGTCATGGGCAAAGCCGCCCATCTTGGCCCCCTGGTTCAGCGCAAGGATCGCATTGGCCGAAAGCGAGCCGAAGGACATTGCCGAAATATTGTAGAGCGAGGCCGCATAGGGCTGCTTGCAGTTGGGGCCGCCGATGGTCACGCGGAAGTCGGTGTTTTCAAAATGCGTAGGCTCGACCGAATGGGTCAGCCAGGAATAACCGGCCTCATAGACCTTTTCGTGGCTGCCGAAGGGGCGTTTGTCCTCGGCCCCCTTGGCGCGTTGATAGACCAGCGAGCGTTGTTCACGGCTAAAGGGCTGTTCGTCGCTGTCGCCCTCGATCAAATACTGCCGGATCTCGGGGCGGATCATTTCGAACAGGAACCGCAGATGGCCAAGCACAGGGTAGTTGCGCAGGATGGCGTGCCGCCTTTGGCGCAGGTCACGCAGACCCAGCAACGTGAGCCCCCCGAAAATCGCCGCCAGAATGAGGACCCAAGTCACCCAGAACCCGACAACCAGACAGATCAGTGTCAGCGCGGCACAGGCAGTGAGCGTTGCGTAGCGTTGGAGTTCAATCAGTTTGCGCAAGGTTCGGCCTCCCGTTCTTGGTCTCACCCTAGGCGGGCAGTGTGACGAACAAAAGTCGGTTTTTCCTAAAAGACAGCCCTCAGAACTTGGCTTTCACGCCGGGCAGGTTCAGCGCCTTGATCAGGTCGCGCAATTCCTGCCGAGCGGCGATGTTCGAGATGCTGAGACCCCGCACGCCGGTATCGCGCAGATCAAGCAGGGTCAGACCGCGGGGGAAAAGCTCGCGGAAGACGACACGCTCGCTAAAGCCGGGGGCGGTGCGAAAGCCGATCCGTTTGGCGAGTTTTCCGACGACCCGTTCCATCTTGTCCTTGTTGATCATCGCCTGCGATCCGACGCGGTTGCGCAAGACCACCCAGTCGATCGGGTCGAGGCCAGCCTGCGCGCGGGGCTGCTTGGCGCTCCAGACCATTTCGGAATAGATGGAAGGGCCGAGGATCTCTTCGCCCTCGCTATCGACCCGGGCCAGCATGTCGAAATCGACGAAGCTGTCATTGAGTGGCGTGATCAGGGTATCGGCCAGCGAATGGGCCACCTGTGCCAGCCGCGTATGTGAACCGGGGCAGTCGATCAGGATGAAATCACAACTGTCCTGCAGCGATCCGACCGCAGCATAAAGCCGCTGGTCGGCGGGGTGAACGCCTTCGGCAAGCTGGCTTGCGTCGATCTCTGGCAGGGGGGTGAAAGCCGGTGTCGGCAGGTTCAGCCCTGCCTTGGCGAGAAAGGCGCGCCGGTTCTCGATATAGCGCCCAAGCGTCAACTGTCGCAGATCAAGGTCCAGCACCCCGACCTTGTGTCCCATGCGGGACAAGGCCGTCGCCACGTGCATGGCCACGGTAGATTTGCCGGCACCGCCCTTTTCGTTGCCGACGACGATGATATGCGCCACGCGGTGATTCCCCGTCCATGATCTTGCGCGGACTATAGGAATCCGCTGGCAGAGGTGAAAGCGGATGCAACCCTTTCGCCCGGTTTTTCGGTTCCGCTTGACTTATGTGCCGCAAAGGCGCATCCACCCCCCGAACCGCAGCGTCCTGCCGCGTGAGCAGAGCAGGGGTCAAGTGGCCCTCGCAAGATGCCGGTTCGATCATCAGCGCCCATTTCACGCAAGGGAGCAGCGCACGTTCGGCGGCGACGCAATTCAGCGTTACGTCAGCATCGCGCGCAACCTTGCACGCAACCCCGGCATTCGGTCGGCAGGTTGCCATGTTTCCCGCGCGGGCATCGCTCGCGCATAGATAGGATTTCCCGTCATGGATTTTGACATGCTGGGGCTTGCGCCCCGTTTGATTACCGTTCTGAAAGAACAGGGGATCACCGATCCCACCCCGATCCAGACCCAAGCCATCCCGCACGCCATGAACGGCCGCGACGTGATGGGTCTGGCCCAGACCGGCACCGGCAAGACGGCGGCCTTTGGCCTGCCGATGATTCACGCGCTTCTGAAGGCGGGGGTCAAGCCGAACCCCAAGACCGCGCGCGGCCTGATCCTTGCGCCCACGCGCGAGCTGGCCAAACAGATCGCCGACAACCTGACCAACTACACCAAGGGCACGCACCTGAAGGTCGCCCTTGTCGTGGGCGGTGCCGGAATCGTCGCCCAGACCAAGCGTCTGGCCGGCGGTGTCGATCTCTTGGTCGCGACACCCGGTCGTCTGATCGATCTGCTTGACCGCCGCGCGGTCCGGCTGGACGAGACGATCTATCTTGTCCTCGACGAGGCCGACCAGATGCTCGACATGGGCTTCATCCACGCGCTGCGCCAGATTGCGCCGCTTTTGGCCAAGGAGCGCCAGACGATGATGTTCTCGGCCACCATGCCGAAACTGATGAACGAACTGGCCGATACCTACCTCAACAAGCCGGTGCGCGTGCAGGTGAACCCTCCGGGGCAGGCGGCGACCAAGATCAACCAGTCGGTGCATTTCGTGGCGCAGGCCGCCAAGATGGACCTGCTGGTCGAATTGCTGGATGCGCACCGTGACGAACTGGCGCTGGTCTTCGGCCGCACCAAGCACGGGTGCGAAAAGATGTACAAGCATCTTGAGAAAAAGGGCTTTGCCGCGGCATCCATTCACGGCAACAAATCCCAAGGTCAGCGCGACCGCGCGTTGGAGGCTTTCAAGCAGGGCAAGGTGCGTGTGCTGGTGGCGACCGATGTGGCCGCCCGTGGTCTGGATATTCCCGCCGTGCGCCATGTCTACAACTACGATCTGCCGAACGTGGCCGAGAACTACGTCCACCGCATCGGCCGCACCGCCCGTGCCGGGGCCGATGGCTGCGCGGTGGCGCTGGTCGCCCCTGACGAGATGATCGAGCTGCAGGACATCGAAAGGGCCATGAAGGAAACGATCCCCGTCGCCTCGGGCCGCCGGTGGGAGGTCCAGCCGGGCCAGAAAAAGCGCCCCAATGGCGGGACCGGCGGCAACCGTCGCGGTGGTGGTCGCCCTGCGGGTGCGGGCGCGGGCGGCGGCAAGCCCGGCGGGTTCAAGCGGCGTGGCGGCGGCGGCGGCGGCGGTAATCGCGCGCGCGGCAAGGCGGCGGGCTGAGGCCCTGCCGCCCGGATCGGGCATGATTGTATGTCCATCAACGCAAAACGCCGCCCCGAGGGGCGGCGTTTATCGCATCTGTCATGCAGCAGGCTTTAGAAGCCGAGACCTGCATATTTGTTCTTGAACTTCGACACGCGACCGCCGGCGTCCATCAGACGGGTCGAGCCACCGGTCCATGCGGGGTGCACGGACGGGTCGATGTCCAGCGACATCTGGTCGCCTTCCTTGCCCCATGTGGACTTCATCTGGACAATGGTGCCATCGGTCAGCTTGACGTCGATGATGTGATAATCTGGGTGGATATCTTTTTTCATGACGTTTGTCCTTAGCTTGCAGCGTCGGCACCGGTGGGTGCCTTGTAGTTCGTGACCTCTGCGATACGGGCGGATTTGCCGCGACGCGAGCGCAGGTAGTAAAGCTTGGCGCGACGCACCTTGCCACGGCGAACCACGGTGATGCTGTCGATGTTGGTAGAGTGCAGCGGGAATACGCGTTCCACGCCTTCACCAAAGGAAATCTTGCGAACCGTGAACGAGCCGGCGATGCCTTTGCCGTTCTTGCGGGCGATGCAGACGCCCTCGTAGTTCTGGACACGGCTGCGCGACCCTTCGGTCACCTTGTAGCCGACGCGGATGGTGTCACCCGCCTTGAAGTCGGGGATGTCTTTCCCCAGCTGAGCGATCTGCTCGGCTTCGATTTGTGCGATCAGGTCCATCTGAAACGCTCCTATGGTTGCTTGCGGTTGGCCGCAATGTTTCTCGTGGCGTAGAGCTCTGTGTCGTGATCGGGTCCAGTCGCCTGCCCGCCAGAGGTGCGTCAACATCTGTTCTTGTGGCTTTCTGGCCGCCCCGGTCACCTGCACCCAGCGAAGATGCGGTTCCTTGTCCGGTTTGCCTATAAACCAAACCCCGGAATCAGCGCGCTGACCGGAGTAGCCGCCGTATAGGCGGTTGCGGTTCCGCGATCAACCCCAATCGGCGGCCGCATGCCCCTGTGCCGATCTTTGCAAAATCGCACAACCATGGCTGCATGGGCGGCGTTGTGTGATCTGAGAAACTGTGGCTAGGTCCTGTCATTGCTCGGAGAAGGAAAAGAGCCATGCACTACATTCCACTTATCGCCCGCGTTCTTCTGACAGCCGCATTCGTCATGGCGGGGGGCGCAAAACTGGCAGGGGCCGAGATGATGGTCGGCACATTCGAGGCCATCGGCTGGGGCCAGTGGTTCCGCTATGTGACGGGGATCATCGAGGTCGGCGCAGCAGCGATGCTTTGGGTCAAATCCACCCGCCTGCTCGGGGCGCTGTTGCTGGGGGCCACGATGGTCGGCGCGATCATCGCGCATCTGCTGGTGCTGGGTCCGTCTGCTGTCCCCGCAGCCGTTCTGGGCCTGCTGACGCTGGTCGTCATCTACTTCGAGCGGCGGCCTGCGGCCTAGCCCCTGTCGTCCTTGCGGCCCGGATAGGCGTCCCAAAGATCGGGGCGCCTTTCCTGTGTCAGCCTCTCGGACATCGCGCGCCGCCAGTCTGCGATCTTCGCGTGATTGCCGGACAGCAGCACATCGGGGATATCGTGCCCCTCCCATGTGGCGGGTTTGGTGTATTGCGGGTGTTCCAGCAGGCCTGTCGAAAAGCTTTCCTCGACGGCGCTTTCGGCATTGCCCAGAACCCCCGGCAAAAGCCGGACCGTGGCGTCGATCATCGCCTGTGCCGCGATCTCGCCGCCGGTCAGGACGAAATCGCCAAGGCTGACCTCTGCGATGCCGAAGTGCTGCAAGACACGTTCGTCCACGCCCTCGAAGCGACCGCAAAGCAGTGTCACCCCGTCCATCCGCGCCCAGTTCCGCGCCATTTGCTGGTCGAAAGGTCGCCCGCGCGGCGACAGATAGACCAGCGGAGCGATCCCCTTGGTGGCCCCACGCGCCTCGGCGATGGCGCTGGCGACCACATCGGCGCGCAGGACCATGCCGGCACCGCCGCCCGCAGGGGTATCGTCGACATTCTTGTGCTTGCCGATCCCATGCGCGCGCAGATCGAAGGTCTGGAGCTGCCAAAGCCCGTCCTGCAGCGCCTTTCCGGTCAGGCTTTGCCCCAGCACGCCGGGGAAGGCATCGGGAAAGAGCGTGATGATCTGCGCTGTCCAGACCCCTGCAAGATCGGGCGTGTCGGTCATCAATTCGCGCGGCTTCAGGGTCGGGCGGACCGCAATCCGCCCGGCAGAGCGCGGCGGCGTGGTCAAAACAGCCCCTCCGGCGGGTCGGCGATGATCCGGCCCGCGCTGATGTCCACGGTCGGCACGGCGGCTTGCGTAAAGGGCAGCAGCACGGTTTCAGAGGTGCCGGGGACGGCGATTTCCAGAAGATCGCCCGCGCCGTGGTCCATGACGTTCCTGACCGTGCCCAGGGCCACGCCGCCTGTATCCACCACGGCAAGGCCGATCAGGTCCGAGTAATAATATTCGTCTTCCCCCGCCGCAGGCATGACATCGCGCGCGGCATAAAGCGGGGTATTGCGCAGGGCGTCGGCCTCTTCCTTGGTGGTGATCCCGTCAAGACGCGCGGTGAAGCCGTTTTTCGTCTGGCCGGTCAGAATGACCTGCGCGAAGGTATGGCCGCTCTCGGTCGTCAGCGGCGTGTAGTCGGCAATCGCGGCGGGATCGGCGCAATAGGATTTCAGGCGCACCTCGCCGTGCACGCCAAATGCGCCGCTGATGGCGCCGATGATGACCCGATCCTTCATTGGTTCAACTCTCGTCCCACGCAGATATCCTCGATCCAGAGCCCGCCGCCGCGTTCGCAGATCTGCTGGCGGCCCTCGCGTTCATAAAGCATGCCCGCGATGAAGGCGGCTGTCACCAGAATGAACGTGCGCAGCAGGCGGAACATGGCGGCTTGACCTGAAAATGGGAAGACGCCCCGCAACAGCGTTACGGGGCGCCGGTGCAGAAGGTTACTCTTCTGCCGCCACGGCTTCTTCGGCTGGTGCTTCCTCGGCAGGGGCGTTGGCGGCTTCTTCAGCGGCCTTTGCCTTTTCGGCCTTCTCGGTTGCGCGGGCCTGAGCTGCCTTGCCGGGTGTGCCCTTCTTGGGGTTGCTGCGCTCTTTCTTGGGCAGCACGTCAGCCGCTTCCAGCATGCGGGCCACGCGGTCGGTCGGCTGTGCGCCTTCGCCCAGCCAATGCTTCACGCGGTCCACGTCCATCTTCACGCGGTCTTCGCTGTCTTTCGGCAGCATCGGGTTGTAGGTGCCCAGCTTTTCGATGAAACGGCCATCGCGCGGCATGCGGCTGTCGGCCGCCACGATTGCGTAGAATGGACGTTTCTTCGAGCCGCCACGGGCCAAACGGATTTTCATAGCCATCAGATAGTCTCCTTCAAAAGATGGTGATGAGGGGCGCGCCCCTCAGGATTGATGTTGTTTGTGGTGTTGGATGACTTCCTGAATGATGAAATTCAGGAATTTCTTGGCGAATTCCGGGTCGAGATCGGCCTGGACCGCAAGATCGGTGAGCCGCGCGATCTGCTGTTCTTCGCGCGCGGGGTCGGATGGGGGCAGGTCGTGTTCGGCCTTGAGCCGGCCCACGGCCTGCGTGTGCTTGAACCGCTCGCCCAGCGTGTAGACAAGGATGGCGTCAAGCCGGTCGATGCTTTCGCGATGCGCACGCAGGATTTCGGCAGCGCGGGTGGTGGCGTCAGTCATGGGACACTCCTTGGTCGGGGTAGTGGTAGATTGCCACTTCGGCCTCCGCGGGGTGGGTGCCGGACCTGACCGCCCCCAGTTTTTCGGCGACGCGGACCGATGCGGCATTCTCCACTGCGATATAGGACACGAAGCCTTCCCCGTAGAGAGACCGGCCCAGATCACGCAAGGCGGCGGCTGCTTCGGTGGCATAGCCCTTGCCTTCGGCTGCGGCCGTCAGAAGCCAGCCAAGCTCTGGCGCGGGGTCGCCGTATTCATGGCCGAGAACGACCAGCCCGAGCACCGTTCCGTCTGACTTGTCGCAAACCGTAAGCCCGCCATGGCCGCGCAAAAGCCAACCCGCGACGATCTGGTTGAAGTCAAGCCATGCATCTTCGGGGTCAAATGGGCCGCCGATATGCGCCGCGCGATCAGTGGTCCAGATTGGTTCCAGCATCGACCAGTCCGAGATGCGCGGCGCGCGCAGGATCAGGCGCGCGGTCTCGATCTGCGGGATCGCGGCGGCAAGGGCTGCGATTTGTGCGGCACCCTTGTCGGGGGATTTAATCCATGGGGTCATGCCGCCCTCCGGACGTGGCGGAAAACGTAAGTGTCCTCGCCGTCGCCATCGGCCTTGGCAGCCACAGGATCGAGCGTCCCGCCAAGGTTCGTTGCCACCTTGATCGAGGCGGTATTCTCGACCGAGACGTAGCTCACGATGCTTGCCAAGTCGGTCGTGGCAAAGGTGTGGTCCAGCATCCTGCGCCCCGCCTCCTGCGCAAAGCCCTTGCCCGTGAAGCCTTCGAAGATCATCCAGCCGCATTCGGGTTCGGGAAAATGCGGTGGATAGACCATACCTACCCCGCCGATGCATGTGCCCTGAAACTCGACCGCCAGCGTGCCGAAGCCGTAGAGCGGCCAGGTTGCGATATCGTTCGTGAACCAAGCCCAGGCCTGTTCTGCATCGAATGGCCCGCCCATATGAACGGACTGCGGGCTGCCCATGAAGGCGGCGTAAGTGTCAAAATCGCTGCGCTGGTAGGGACGCAAAGTCAGACGTTCGGTGTAGAGGGTCGGGATCATGCGATGGCCCCCGCGGCTTGGGCGCGTGCGCGTGGGTCCTTGTGCGACAGATGCCGGTAGATGATGACATTCTCATCATCGATGACGGCGCGGCGCTCTTCCACCGCGCCGAGGCGGGTCGCAAGGGCGCGCGAGCGGGTGTTCGGCGGCGCAATCAGCGAGATCAGCGGTTCCAGCCCCAGTGTCTGACCCGCCCATTCCCGCACGGCGCAGGCGGCCTCGAAGGCCATGGACCGGCCCTCGAACCCGTCGAACATATGCCACGCCAGTTCCGGCTGCGGCCATGCGATGTGGTTGATGATCCCGACACGACCGGCAGCGACGCCCGATGCGCGGTCGACCACCGTGAAGAACCCGTAGCCGTGCCAGTTCCAGTGCCCGATCCCCGCCAGAAAGCCGCGCCACGCGTCCCGTTCGGACGCGGGGCCGCCCACATGCACCATGCGTGCCGACCGCGTCGCCCATGCGGTGAAAGCGGGCAGGTCGCTTTTCGCAGGGCCGCGCAGGGTCAGGCGGGCGGTGGTCAGGGTCGGGGCGGGTGTCATTCTATCTTTCTGGTGTTGCGCTTGGTCGAGGGGGCTGGAGCCTCCGGCGGGAGTGTCCCGGGGAGAAAGAAGTCGGGGGGCTATTTCTTCTTGCCGAAACCCGACAGGCCGGGCGGCAGTTGCATGCCGCCGCCGCCAAGGCCGGGCAGGCCGCCGGGGGGCATCCGGCCTTGCAGGGCTTTGGCGGCTTCTTCCATCGCCTTGGGGTCGTTCATGTCGGGCATGCCGCCGCCCTTGCCGAACATGCCTTTCATGGCCTGTTTCATCATGCCGCCCTTGCCCATCTTCTTCATCATGTCGGCCATCTGCCGGTGCTGTTTGAGCAGCTTGTTGAGTTCCGAGACATCGAGCCCCGCACCCTTGGCGATGCGTTTCTTGCGGGATGCGGCGAGGATATCGGGGTTTGCGCGCTCGCGTTTGGTCATCGAATTGATCAGCGCGATCTGGCGTTTGAGGATGCTGTCATCGACACCGGCGGCAGCCATCTGTTTTCCCATCTTCGCGGCGCCGGGCATCATGCCCATCATGCCTTCCATGCCGCCCATCTTGATCATCTGTTCAAGCTGCATCTTGAGATCGTTCATGTTGAACCGGCCCTTCTGGAACCGCTTCATCATGCGTTCGGCCTGTTCGGCCTCGATCGTCTGCTGGGCTTTCTCGACCAGCGCGACGATATCGCCCATGCCAAGGATGCGGCCCGCGATGCGGGACGGCTCGAAAGTTTCGAGCGCATCCATCTTTTCGCCCAATCCGACAAAGCGGATCGGCTTGCCGGTGATCGCGCGCATCGACAGCGCCGCACCGCCGCGCCCGTCGCCGTCCATGCGGGTCAGGACAACGCCGGTGACACCGATCTTGTCGTCGAATTCCTGCGCGACGTTGACCGCATCCTGACCGGTCAGGCCATCGACCACCAGCAGCGTCTCGCGCGGTTTGGCCACGTCGCGGACGGCGGCGGCCTGTGCGATCAACTCCTGATCGATGTGCAGGCGCCCCGCGGTGTCGAGCATATAGACGTCATAGCCGCCAAGGCTGGCTTGCGTCTTGGCGCGTTTGGCGATGGCGACGGGGTCTTCGCCCTTGACGATGGGCAGCGTATCGACGCCGATCTGCGCGCCGAGGATGGCCAATTGTTCCATCGCCGCCGGGCGGTTGGTGTCGAGCGAGGCCATCAGGACGCGCTTGCCCTCTTGCTCTTTCAGGCGTTTGGCGAGTTTGGCGGTGGTGGTTGTCTTGCCCGACCCCTGCAGACCGACCATCAGGATCGGGGCGGGCGGGTTGTCGATCTTCAGCGCGCCGGGATCGCCGTCGCCGGTCAGCACGTGCTGCAACTCGTCATGCACGATCTTGACGACCTGCTGACCCGGCGTGATCGACTTGGTGACGGCCTGACCTGTGGCTTTCGCCTCGACCGCCTTGATGAAATCGCGGGCGACGGGCAAGGAGACATCGGCCTCGAGCAGGGCGACGCGCACCTCGCGCAGGGCTGTTTTGACATCATCCTCGGACAGCGCACCTTGCTTGGTCAGCCGGTCGAACACACCAGAGAGGCGTTCGGAGAGATTTTCAAACATCGGCCAGGGCCCTTTTCGTCGTTGTCGTTGCTGCACCTCATATAGGAAGCACAGACTTAAAGCAGTAGCGCCCCCGTGGGCATGCCTACAAAGCAGCGCGCCCCCGTGGGCATGCCTACAAAGCAGCGCGCCCCCGTGGGCGCGACGCGCTG
>NZ_DAIPIW010000059.1:0-15927 GCF_036770585.1 Yoonia sp.
GTGGTCACCGCCGATGGCGCAAGATGGCAGACGCGCCGCATCCTCAGCAGCATCGCCCTGCCCGCGCTTTTGCCGCTGACCGGCCCTGCCCCCTTCGACATCGAAACCACCAGCCGCATCCGCACCACGCGGGCGCGCGGCACCTGCGCCAAGGTCAACCTGCGCCTGAAAGACCCGTTGGAGATCGCGGGCCTGACGCCTGCGCAGACCGATGCGCGGCTGATCCATGCCCCCTCCGTCGCCGATGTGGACGCGGCGGCAAATCCGGTGAAATATCGCGAGATGACCGCAACACCCGTGATCGAGGCCGTCGCTGCCGGTGACTGGCTGTCATGCATCGTGCAGTTCGCCCCGTCCGATCTTGCGGGCGGCTGGACGGACGCGGCCCGCGCGACATTGGCGCAGCGGACAATCGACACGCTGTCCAAGGTCGCACCGCGTCTGCCCGAACAGATCGCCGAGGTGCAAGTGACCACGCCCGACCAGATCGCAGCCGAAACCGCCGCGCCGGGCGGTCATTGGCACCATGCGGAAATGGCGCTGGACCAGCTTTTGACCCTGCGCCCCGGCAACGGGATCGCGCAATATGCCCTCGGGCCGAGGGGCCTTTATCTTTGCGGGGCCTCCGCCCATCCCGGCGGCGATATCATGGGGCTGGCGGGGCGCAACGCGGCACGACAAGTGTTGGAGGACATGGGATGAGCGTTGTCACCGATCCCGCACTCTACCTTGGCCGGACACCGGTCTTTGACCGGTTGAACGCGCTCAGCCGCGCGCAGAACTGGTACGACTGGGCGGGCTATCTGGCCCCCGGCGCGCTTGACGCGGTGGAGTTTGAATACTTCGCCCTGCGCAATCAGGTGTCCCTCTTCGACGTCTCGCCCATGCACAAATACCGCATCACCGGCCCCGACGCGGACCATATGCTGAACCGCATGATGACCCGCGATGTGACCAGGATCGCGCAGGCCCGTGTCGGATATACGCTCTGGTGCGACACCGAAGGGATGCTGATCGACGACGGCACGCTGTTTCACCTTGGCGCGCAGGATTGGCGGCTGTGTTGTCAGGAGCCAAGCCTCGGCTGGCTGACAGAGGCGGCATGGGGTTATGACGTCACGATCACCGACGAAAGCCATAGCGTCGCGGGTCTTGCCCTACAGGGGCCAAGCGCCTTTGCGGTGCTGGAAAGCGCGGGCTTCGAGGCCGCAAGGATGCGCCCCTTCGATATTGCGCAGTTCGGCGAGGTGACGATTTCGCGCACCGGGTTCACCGGCGATCTGGGATACGAGCTTTGGTGCCCATGGGATTACGCGCTCGGCCTTTGGGACCGGCTGTGGCAGGCGGGCGCGCTTTGGGGGATGCGGGCGATCGGCTACGAGGCGGTCAATATCGCGCGGATCGAGGCGGGCTTTCTGACCGCAGGCGTCGATTTCCAGCCCGCCCACACAAGCGAGAGACTGCATCGCGGGGCGACCCCCTTCGAAGTGGGGCTGGGCCGGCTGGTCGATTTCGACAAAGGCCATTTCAACGGCCGCCGCGCCCTTTACGCCGCCAGAAAGGCCCCGCGTTTCACCCTGTTGCGCGTCGATGTCGAAGGCTTCAAACCCGCCAATGGTGCGCTGATCTATCATCGCAAGCGGCGTGAGGTCGGGCATGTGACATCCGGCATCTGGTCCCCCACCGCCAAGCGGAACGTCGCACTGGCGCGGGTCGAGACCCGCTATTGCCCACCCCGCGGCGGGCAACTCTGGACCGAAATCTACACCCATGAAGAAGGCAGGTGGGACACACGCTGGGCGCGGCTGACCCCGCAAAAGGGGCCGTTCTTCGCACCGGCCCGCGCCCGCGCGACACCGCCTGCCCAAACATGACAAGGAGCTGACCCCATGGACCAGATGACCAACAGGCCGACACCTGAAGACCTGACCGCATGGGACCGCGCGCACAACCTGCACCCCTGGGCCAGCACCGACAGCTTCGGCGAGGATGACTACATGCGGGTGCGCGGCGCGGAAGGGGTCTATGTCTGGGATGAAAGCGGCAGGCGGTTCATCGACGGGCCGGGCGGCATGTGGTGCGTCCAGATCGGCTATGGCAGGGCCGAAATGGCACAGGCCATCGCCGATCAGGCGATGCAGATGCCCTATGCCTCTCCTTGGGCCTTCACCACGGGACCGGCGGCGGAACTGGCGCGCGAAATCGCGGCCCGCACCCCCGGTGATCTGAATACGGTGCATTTCACCACCGGTGGATCGACGGCGGTCGATACCGCGCTGCGCACGATGCAGTTCTACTGGAACGTCAAGGGCAAGCCCGACAAGAAGGTGATCATCTCGCGCGAAAAGGGCTATCACGGATCGACCTTCCTTGCTGCCTCGGTCACCGGCAAGGAACGCTTCAAGACACGGTTCGACAAGCATGAAGAGGTCCATTTCCTGCCCGACGTGAACCCCTATCACCGCCCCGCCGGCATGAGCGTCGCGGACTGGTGCGATGCCAAGGTGGCCGATCTGGAAAACGCGATCCGCGACCTTGGCGCGGACCGCGTGGGTGCCTTCATCGCCGAACCGATCCTCTGTTCGGGTGGCGTGATCGTGCCGCCCGAAGGCTATCACCAGCGCACCCGCGCGATCTGTGCGGAAAACGATATCCTTTATATCTCGGACGAGGTCGTGACCGGCTTTGGCCGTCTGGGGCATTGGTTCGCCTCCGAGGATGTCTTCGGCATCGTCCCCGACATGATCACCTGCGCGAAGGGTCTGACCTCGGGCTATCTTCCGCTGGGGGCCTGCATCATCTCGGACCGGATCATGCAGGACCTGAAGGACAACGAAAAGGACGAGGTGTTCTACAACGGCTATACCTATTCGGGGCATCCGGTGGCCTGCGTCGCCGCACTCAAGAACATCGAGATCATGGAGCGCGAGGATATCAACGGGCATGTCAGACGGGTGGCGCCGCTGTTCCAGCAGCGCATGCGGACGATCGGCGAGACCTACGACATCGTCGGCGACGTGCGCGGCATGGGGCTTTTGGGCTGTATCGAATGCCGACCGGACCTGAGCAACGACACCTACGCGGCACATCTTCAGTTCGGCCAGCGCCTTGACGCCGCCTGTGAAGCGCGCGGGCTGCTGCTGCGGCCTTTCGGCAACATGGCCGTCTTCTCGCCGCCGCTGATCATGTCCGAGGCCGAGATCAACGAGATGTTCGACATCATGGAAGCGGGGCTGACCCAATTATCGGAGGAGTACAATGGCTGAATTGCTGCGTGTGAAAGAGACAGGTCCGGTCGCCGAGACCTTGCTGCGGGACGGCGGCGTGATCGTGGAAAGCGTGATCCCACCTGAGGTCGTGGCGCAAACCCTTGCCGACCTGCGCGGGCCTTTCGATGAACAGGGTCTGAAATTCACCAATGAATTCAACGGCTTCAAGACAAGGCGGCTGAGCGGGATCCTTGCGCTGTCGCGCGCCTCGGCCGAGATCATCGCGCATCCGCTGGTGATGTCCGTGGCGGATGCTGTTCTGAAGCGGCATTGCACGACCTACCGGCTCGGGTCATCCACCGCGATCGAGATCATGCCCGGCGAAGGCAATCAGGTGCTGCACCGCGATGACGATTTCTACCCGATCCGCATCCCCGGGGTCGAATTCCAGATTTCCGCCATGGTCGCGCTGACCGATTTCACGGTGGAAAACGGCGCGACCCGTGTCGTGCCCGGATCACAGGACCTGCGGGATATCGCGGGCATTCCCGACAGCGATGTGGTGCAGGCCGCGATGCCTGCGGGTTCGGTTCTCTTCTATCTGGGCAGTGCGGTCCATGCGGGCGGCACCAACAACACCGACAAGACGCGCATCGGCTTGATCACCACCTATTCGCTGGGCTGGTTGCGGCAGGAAGAGAACATGTATCTGACCATGCCGCGCGCGGTGGCGGAAGGCTATCCCGAACACGTCAGCCGGTTGATCGGCTACCAAAGCCATGGCCCTTACCTTGGCGTCTATCCGGGCGATCCCGACGGGCATTTCTGGGGCGCCTGAGACGGACCGCAACGCGCACGCCTGACTGGGGCGCAGGTCACCCCGGCTTGCGGCCCTTGATGTGGTGCGGGCAATGTTCGCCCGTGGCCAGCACCGGCACCATCGCGGTCCAGAGCGCGATCTGATGGTCGATGAAGTCGGGCGCATGGCGCGCTTTCCAGGCCGCCGCGTTCGGCCCTGTCAGCTCCGCAAGCTCGGTCCTGGCGACTTCGGCATACCACGGATTGCGGTTGACCAGTTCCACATCGGCGAACCCCGCCGCCTCCATCGCCGCGCGATAGCGCCCGGGCGAGGCCATGGCGAATTCCAGATCCTCCATCCGCAGATAGTGGGTCATCTCGGGCGACGGCGTGCCGTCATGGGAAATCAGCCAGTCCGAGGCCGCGAACCGCCCGCCGGGTTTGAGGACGCGAAAGACCTCGGCGGCCAGCGCGACCTTGTCGGGGATATGCAGGATGGAATCCTTGGAAAACACCACGTCAAAGCTTTCGGGCGCAAAGGGCATCGGCCCGGGGTGCACCTTGACGATGTCCACCCTGCCCGAAAGGCCGCCATCGGCGACACGTTTGCGGGCGGCCTGACAGACCGGTTCCTCGACATCGATGCCGGTGACATGCGCGGCCCCGTGATCCTTGACCAGCAAGGTCGCAATCGCCCCCGAGCCGCAGCCGATATCCAGCACGCGCTTGCCCGCCAGATCCACCCCGTCCAGCACAAGCGCGACCTCGGCCGCGCCCCCCGGCGACAGAAAGCCATCGCCCCAAAGATCCTCGAGGAAGGCGATCAACGCCTGATGATAAAGATCCTCGCCCGGTGCATGGATGCCTTCGGTCATGTCCTGCCTCTTGTCGATGCCAAGAAAATCGCCAAAGTCGCGATTCCGCGACCAGTCTTTCACTGAATAACCGTTCAATCAATTGATCTTTGCGGCCTGTCCCGCTACCTCTGGTCCAAACCCCAGAGACCGAGGTGAATATGCCCGATATGACCCTGCCCCGCCATGCCCGGACCGTGATCATCGGCGGTGGTTCGCTTGGCATGAACACCGCCTATCACCTGACCCAACTGGGCCATCGGGATGTCGTCGTGCTGGAACAGGGGCAACTGACCTCGGGGACCACATGGCATGCGGCGGGGCTGATCGTGGCGGGGTTGCTGAAATCCGAAGCGGAATGTGAAATCTACACGCATGGGCGCGATCTTTACGCGCGGCTTGAACAGGAAACCGGCCTGCCGACCGGCTTTCGGCAGGTGGGTTACCTGCAAATCGCCAACAACGACGAGCGGATGCACGAGATGCGCCGCCTCGCCCCTTTCATGCGCCGCTTCGGGATCAACTGCCACGAAATCTCGGTCGCCGAGGCGCAAGAGATGTTCCCCATCGGTGACTTCTCGGACCTCAAGGGCGCGTTCTACATCCCCGAGGACGGGCGCGCGAACCCGGTGGATGTCACGATGTCGCTGGCCAAGGGCGCGCGCATGGGCGGCGCCAAGATCCACGAAGGCGTCAGGGTGACCGAAATCATGGCCACGAACGGCACCGCCACCGGCGTCAGGACCGCCGACGGGCAGACGATCAGCGCCGAGAACGTGGTCATCTGCGGCGGGATGTGGTCGCGGCAACTGGGCGCGCGGCACGGGGTCAACCTGCCGCTTCAGGCCGCCGAGCACTACTATCTGATCACCGAGAAAATCCCCGACCTGCCGCGCGATCTGCCCGTGGTCGAGGACCCTTCGACCTATACCTACTACCGCGAAGAGGTGGGCGGGATGATGCTGGGTCTCTTCGAGCCGGGGGCCGCGGCATGGAAGCTGGACGGCATCCCCGACGATTTCCAGTTCGGCGAGATCGAACCCGATTGGGACCGCGTCGGGCCGGACCTTGAAAAGGCCTATTCGCGGGTGCCTTCGGCGATGAATTACGGGGTCAAGAAACTGTTCTGCGGTCCCGAAAGCTTTACCCCCGACCTTGCCCCGCTTGTCGGGCCGACGCCGGAGCTGCGCAATCTCTGGGTCGCTTGCGGGATGAATTCGCTGGGTATCCTGAACGGGGCCGGCATCGGCATGACACTGGCGCATTGGATCGTCGATGGTCTGCCGCCGATCGACGTCACAGGCATCAACGTCAACCGTTTCTCGAAAGAGTTTTCCACCCCGGCCTTCCGCCGCGACCGGACGCCGGAACAGTTGGGCAAGCTTTTCGGGCAGCATTACCACAACGAAAGCCCCAAGACCGCGCGGCATGTCAAACGCTCGGTCCTTTATGACAGGCTGAAGGCGGCGGGGGCCTATTTCGGGGAAGGCAGCGGCTGGGAACAGCCCGACTGGTTCGCCCCGACACCGCAACAGGCCAGGATCGAGCGCTATAGCTGGCACCGCCAGAACTGGTTCGACTGGCACGCCGCCGAACATCGCGCCGCCCGCGAGGCCGTGATCGTGATGGACATGACCTCGATGGCCTGTTTCAACGTCGAAGGGCCGGATGCGCTGGCGCTGCTGTCGCGGCTGTCCTGCAACGAGGTGGACGTCGAGATCGGCCGCGTCGTCTATACCGCCTGGGTGAACGAACGCGGCGGGTTCGAGGCGGACCTGACCGTCACGCGGCTGGGGCCACAGCGGTTCATGGTCATCGTCGGCGAAAATTCCGCCGGACATACCGAAATGCGGATGCGCCGGCAGCTCGGCCCGGACGAGGTCGCGATCATCACCGATGTGACCGCCGGACGCTGCCAGATCAACGTGCACGGGCCCAAGTCGCGCGACCTGCTGTCGCGGATCAGCGGCGCGGACCTGAGCAACGCAGGCTTCCCCTTCATGTCCGCGCGCGAGATCGACCTGGGCTATGCGGTGGTGCTGGCTTACCGCGTCACCTTCATCGGCGAGCTGGGTTGGGAACTGCATGTGCCCGCGACGCAAGCCGTGCAGGTCTATGATCTGATCATGCAGGCCGGTGCCGATCTGGGCGTCCGGAACGCAGGGATGCAGACGCTGAATTCGCTGCGGCTGGAAAAGGCCTACCGCGATTTCGGGATCGACGTGGACAATACCGACAACCCGATCGAGGCCGGACTGGGCTTTGCGGTCAAGCTGGACAAGCCGGGCGGCTTTATCGGGCGTGACGCATTGGCCGAGATCAAGGGCCGCGGCGTGCCCAAGACACGGATGCTTCAGTTCCTGCTGAAGGACCCCGAACCGCTGCTTTACGGCAACGAGCTGATCTATCTGAATGGCGACGAGGTCGGCTATCTTCAGGTCGGCGGCTATGGCCACAGCCTTGGCGGCGCGACGGGCATCGGCTTTGCCGCAGCGGCGGTGCCGCTGACCGCCGAGGTCGTCAATACGGGGCATTGGCAGCTTGCCGTCGCGGGGCAGCTTTACGATGCGACGGCATCGCTGCGCCCGCTTTTCGATCCGGATATGGAACGGGTCCGGCAGTAGCAGCCCCCGCGCGCGCAAGGCGTGCGGCTTTGCCGTCGCCCGCTTTACTGCGCGCCAGATTGGGCTAGGCTTTCGCAAAGAAACGGATAAGGAAAGACCATGTCGATCAAATACCTTCACACGATGGTCCGGGTAAAGGATCTGGAAAAATCCATCGCCTTCTTTGAACTGCTCGGCCTGAAAGAGACGCGCCGCTACGAGAACGAGGGCGGGCGCTTCACCCTGATCTTCATGGCGCCCCCGGGACAGGAAGACTGCCCTGTCGAGCTGACCTACAACTGGGACGGTGATGACGGGCTGCCGTCGGACAGCCGCCATTTCGGGCATCTGGCCTATGCGGTCGATGATATCTACGCAACCTGCCAGCATCTGATGGACAACGGCGTGACGATCAACCGGCCGCCGCGCGACGGGCGGATGGCCTTTGTGCGCTCGCCCGACAATATCTCGATCGAACTGCTGCAGGCGGGCGAAAGCCTGCCGCCGCAGGACCCATGGGCCAGCATGGAGAACACCGGGCATTGGTAGCGGCGCGGGCCATGGGGTCGGCGCGGGTGATCCGCCTGGCGCTTGTACTGCTGTTCCTGTCCGGCATGGCGCAGGCCGGGTGCCGGCAGGCGCTGTCGCTGGGGCTGGATGTGTCCAGCTCGGTCGATGATGGCGAATACCGGTTGCAGCTTGACGGGATCGCCGCCGCGCTGAACGCGGAACCGGTGCGCGAGATCCTGTTGCTTGGCCCCGACGCGCCGGTCCGTCTGCATGTCTTCGAATGGAGCGGGCCGGAAAACCACCGCGAGATCGTCCCCTGGACGGACATCACGACGCCCGCGGACCTTGCGCACGTCACGCGCATCCTGCTGGAGACCGAGCGCAGGGACGCCGCACCGACCACCGCCATCGGCGCGGCCATCCTGCAAGGCTATGCCTATCTGGCCCCCCACGCGGATTGCTGGCAGCGCACGCTTGATCTGTCGGGGGACGGTGCCTCGAACACCGGGCCGCCGCCCGAAACCATCACCGAGGCGCAGCGCCCGCCGGGGGTGACGGTCAACGGCCTTGTCATCGGCGCAGGCGACCTCAGGATCGGCGACGCCCGCTTTGCCGATATCAAGGAACTGTCGTCCTATTATCGCACCCGCGTGATCCGCGGGCCCGGTGCCTTCGTCGAAACGGCGCTGGGGTATGAGGCCTTTGCAGCCGCGATGGAACGCAAGTTGACGCGGGAACTGGCCAGCATGGCCGTGGGGGCGCTGGACTAGCGATCGACCACAGGGCGCGGGCAGAGGTCACGAAACAGGATGACACCGGCAAGGGGGGGGCCTGATCGGCGCGGGGGCACGATGCCCCGAAAACAAAAGACGGGTCGGCATTCCAGCATGCCAACCCGCCAGAAACCACTTCCCTCGTTACAAACCCTGGTGTGTCTCTGATCCCAGAGACCACAATATATCGACGAAACAAAGGCCAGAACGCGACCATTCTTAGTAAATATATCGTATCTGGTCGGCCCAATAGCGTTCAACACGACGCAGTGACGCTGTTATCCCGTCTACCCCTTCGTGATCAAGAATATCTTTTTCGATCAGGCCGATAGCGTGTTGGCGGAACAGCTTTGACACCACCACATGCACGCCACGGCCCTTATCGGTCAGTCTGACCCGCACCGACCGGCGGTCCACCTGACTGCGTTCGTGATGCATATAGCCGGTATCGACCAGCTTCTTGAGGTTGTAGGACACATTCGAGCCCTGATAATAGCCGCGCGATTTCAATTCGCCCGCCGTCACCTCGTTGTCGCCGACGTTGAACAGCAGCAGGGCCTGCACCGGATTGAGTTCCAGTATCCCCAGTCGTTCGAATTCGTCCTTGATCACGTCCAGCAGCAACCGGTGCAGGCGTTCGACAAGGTTCAGCGCATCCAGATAGCTGTCCATGAAGGCGCTGGTCTGGGC
The DNA here is from genome assembly GCF_036770585.1 of Yoonia sp. Taxonomy (GTDB): domain Bacteria; phylum Pseudomonadota; class Alphaproteobacteria; order Rhodobacterales; family Rhodobacteraceae; genus Yoonia. Next base: position 9,438 of record NZ_DAIPIW010000059.1, read on the forward strand.
ATCGTCAAGCGCATCAGATTGCGGTGATCGCAGGCTGGGGTGGGCTGTCATGGGCTTGGTCCGTTTTCCGCTGTTTCGGCAGAATTAGACTCAAAACCCGAACATTGCGTTAAGCGGCCTAGGGTTTGACCACGCCTTCTGCGGTCGAGGCGATATGGGTCACCAGATCGAGATAATCCCCGGGCACCGCGCATTGCCCGCCGACCCAAGCGTAAAGGTCGTGATCGTTCTCGGACAAAAGCCGGTCATAAAGGACCAGCGCGTCATCGGAAAATCCCGCCAGATGCGCGTCGGCATAGGCCGAAAGGATCAGGTCCATTTCCTTGATCCCGCGCCGCATCGACCGCATCCGCAGCCGCTTTATTTTCGTGTCCCGCGTTTCCGTCATGCAGCGTCTTTCAACACCTTCCGCAGGCGCTTTTCAAGCCGTGCCAGCTTTTCACCCGATTGCTTGATCTCGCGCTGCAAGCCACGCATCTCGGCCAGAAGATCGGTGACATCGGTGGCCAGATGGCCCTCGTCCTCGGGTGCGGTCGGCCCCTCGCCCTCGCCGGTCAGCAGCCATGTGATCGAGACGCCAAGGATGCCCGCCAGCATCTGCAGGCGGTTCGCGCGCGGTTCCTTGAGATCGTTCTCCCAGCTTTCCATGGTCTGCTTCTTGACGCCCAGCTTTGTCGCAAGGGCGGTCTGGTCAAGACCGGCAGCCTCGCGCGCGCCAGCCAGCCTGTCTCCGAATGTGGCGATCTCGTCACTGTACCATGTCAGGTCTTCGGTCATCTTGGCCTCCTTGCGGCTTGCTATCGGATGGTCGGGCACTCTATGTCACGATCAGGCCCTAGATACCACCGGATGACCTGATGACCTTTCTCTCTGCGACACTCGACCGCGTCAAACCGTCCCCCACCATCGCCGTGACCACCAAGGCCGCCGAGCTGAAGGCCGCGGGCCGCGATATCATCGCCCTCGGCGCGGGCGAGCCGGATTTCGACACGCCCCAGAACATCAAGGATGCCGCCATCGCGGCGATCAATGCAGGCAAGACCAAGTATACGCCGGTCGATGGCATCCCCGAGTTGAAACAGGCGATCTGCGCCAAATTCGCCCGCGACAACGATCTGGCCTATACGCCCGCGCAGGTCACGGTCGGCACCGGCGGCAAGCAGGTGCTGTATAACGCCTTCATGGCCACGCTGAACCCCGGGGACGAGGTGATCATCCCCGCCCCTTACTGGGTCAGCTACCCCGATATGGTCCTGCTGGCAGGCGGGACGCCGGTGACGGTCGAGGCCTCGCTTGAGACGAAATTCAAGATCACCGCCGCCCAGCTTGAGGCAGCGATCACGCCCAAGACGAAATGGTTCCTGTTCAACTCGCCCTCGAACCCCACAGGGGCGGGCTATTCATGGGATGAGTTGAAGGCGCTGACGGATGTGTTGCTGCGTCACCCCCATGTCTGGGTGATGACCGACGACATGTATGAACATCTCGCCTATGGGGATTTCAGGTTCTGCACGCCCGCACAGGTCGAACCGAAGCTTCATGACCGCACGCTGACCGTCAATGGTGTGTCCAAGGCCTATGCGATGACCGGCTGGCGCATCGGCTATGCCGCAGGGCCAGAGGTGCTGATCAAGGCGATCCGCAAGGTGCAGTCGCAGTCCACCTCGAACCCCTGTTCCGTCAGCCAATGGGCGGCGGTCGAGGCGCTGAACGGCACCCAAGACTACCTTGCGCCCAACAATGCGGCCTTCGTGCGCCGCCGCGATCTGGTGGTGGCGATGCTGAACGCGGCCCCCGGTGTCGTCTGCCCCGAACCCGAAGGCGCCTTCTACGTCTATCCGTCGATTGCGGGCTGCATCGGCAAGACCTCGGCGGCGGGCAGATTGATCGACACTGACGAGACCTTCGCCACGGCATTGCTGGAAGAAACCGGCGTCGCGGTCGTTTTCGGCGCGGCCTTCGGCCTGAGCCCGAATTTCCGCGTCAGCTATGCGACCTCGGACGTGGCCCTGAAAGAGGCCTGCCAGCGAATCATCACCTTCTGCGAGGGCCTGACCTAAGGCCCCCGCCTTCGGCAGCGCCGGTCAGTCAGAACCGTGGTCGCCGTGGTCACCATGATCGCCGTGATCGCTATGATCGTGGCCGCCGTGCATATCGCCCGCGCGGGCTTCGACGTTGAAGACGACATCCAGACGTCCGGCGTTCTGAAAGACCAGCGTCGCGGGCACCTCTTCGCCGACCTCGAAGGGATCGCCGCCCAGCCCCATGAACATCACATGAAAGCTGCCGGGTTGCAGCGTGACCGTCGCACCTGCGGGAATTTCGAGGCCGTCTTCCAGATGGATCATCCGCGCGATGTCACCGTCCATCTGGGTGGTGTGAAGCTCGACACGGGGGAAATCCGCCTCGACGGCCAGCAGGCGATCCGCCGTCTCGCCGGTGTTCGTGATGGTCATGAAACCGCCAGCAGTCTGGGCAGTTTGTGCGGTCTCGAACGCGAAAGGATGGTCGATTTCAAGGTCTCCGGCGGCATAGCCATGGGCCAGCGCGGAGGTCGCAGTCAGAAAGAGCGCCGCCGCAGCGGTCAGGGAAAAGCGAGTCATGTCATTGTCCTTTAAAGCGCCGGCATCAGCGGCGCGGTCGTGTTGATCTGATGGGTTCGGTTTCAGATCAGGCGCGGGGGTGCGCGGGACAGGCGCGCAGGGTCGAGGACCGGTAAAGAGACAGGCGTGACCGCAGGCAGATCAACGCCGGTTGCGGCGACGGTGGCCAGCGGTGATATGCAATCGCCCACCCCCGCCAGTGAGACCGTATCGACAAGACGGCAGGCATCGCAGGTGTCATGCGCGACCTCGCCATTGCCATCGGTGCACAGATCATAAAGCGAGCCGCCCGCCGCGACATAGGCAAGCACGTCGCCGGACAAGCCAGCGGCAGGACCGCGATGCGCCCATGCACTGGCGACCAATGCGATGACCAGCGCCAAGACAAGCGACAGCCGGGCCAGAGGGATGCGGAACCACCGTTTCATGCGACCGGTATACGCCCCCGAGGGCCCCGCTTCCAGCCCCCGATCTGCGGCACGATGTCAGACGGCCTGCGGCAGCGGGCGGCCTTCGTCCCAGGCGATGATATTGTCCAGCGCCATCTGCCCCATCGCCTCGCGCACCTCCAGCGCGGCGGTGCCGAGGTGCGGCAACAGGACGACGTTTTCCATCTCGCGGAACGCGTCGGGGACGTGCGGTTCGTGTTCGAAGACGTCCAGACCGGCCCCCGCGATCACACCCTCTTGCAGGGCAGTGATCAGCGCCGGTTCATCGACCACATCGCCACGGGCGATATTGATGAAAATGCCGGTCGGTTTCATGGCAGCCAGGGCCGCCGCATCGATCAGATGGGTATTGGCCCCGCCGCCGGGCAAGGTCACGACGACGATATCCGCCGCACCCATCAGGTCATGCAAACTCTCGACCTGACGGGCCGGCAGGTCCACGGCCTTTTGCGAGCGGTTGTGATAAAGCACCGGCATCTCGAAGCCGTAGTGACAGCGGCGTGCAACGGCCTGTCCGATCCGGCCCATACCGACGATCCCGACGGTCTTGCCGGTGACATGGGTGCCCAGCATATGGGTCGGCCCCCAGCCGGTCCATTGATCGGCGCGGACCAGACGTTCGCCCTCGCCCGCGCGACGGCAGGTGGAGAGGATCAGGGTCATGCCGATGTCGGCGGTCGCATCGGTGACGACATCGGGGGTGTTGGACACCTGCACCCCCGCCCGCGCGGCGGCGGCGACGTCGATGTGATTATACCCCACCCCGAAATTCGCAAGCACCCCGCAGCGCAAGTCGCCCACAAAGGCCTCGGCGGTGAACTGATCGCCCAATGTCGGCAGGATCGCGTCATAGGTCTGCAGCGCCTCTGCCGCCTCGACCATGGTCAGACCGACGGCGGTATCGCGGACCGTGACGTCAAATCTTGCGCGCGCGGCGGCAAGGTTCGCCTCGGGCAGAACCCGCGTGATCAGAAGTTTCTTCAATGCATCCGCCCTCCGTTCGGGACCGTTTTGTCAGGTGTCGCCAGCACGATCGCCCCGTGCTGATCCGAAAACCCGAGGACCAGCACCTCGGACATGAACTTGCCGATCTGGCGCGGCGGAAAGTTCACCACGGCCATGACCTGCCGCCCGACCAGCGTTTCGGGGGCATAGTGCACGGTGATCTGGGCCGATGTCTTCTTTTCCCCGATCTCGGCCCCGAAGTCGATCCAGAGCTTGATCGCAGGTTTGCGCGCTTCGGGGAAGGGTTCGGCCCGCAGCACGGTTCCGACGCGGATATCCACCGCCAGAAAATCGTCGAAGGTGATGTCAGCCATTTGCCAGTTCCTGCGACCGCCTAGCCGCCGCCGCCACCGCACGGCGCAGCAGGGCGGGAAAGCCGGTCTCGGCGTCCATCAGCACCTCGAGTGCGGCCTGTGTCGTCCCGTTGGGCGAGGTCACGTTGATCCGCAGTTGGGCGGGGTCCTCGTCCGAGGTCTCGGCCAGCTCGCCCGCCCCCCCGACCGTCGCCTTGGCCAGTTCCATCGCCAGCGCAGGCGGCAATCCTTCGGCGACACCCGCTGCTGCCAGCGTCTCGATCAGATGAAAGACATAGGCCGGACCCGACCCCGACACAGCCGTCACCGCATCCATCTGGTCTTCGTTGTCCAGCCGCACACATTCACCGACGGACAAGAGCAGCGCCTCGGCCATGAGCATTCCGTCTTCGTCCACATTGGCATTGCCGATCAGCGCGGTGATCCCGTGGCCGATGGCGGCAGGCGTGTTCGGCATGGCGCGGACGATCGGGGTCTTGTCGCCCAGAACCTTTTCGAAGGTCGCAATCGGCGTGCCCGCCGCGACCGAGATCACCAGCGTCTGCCCATCGCCCAGCGCGCCGACATCGGGCAGCGCCTCGGCCATCATCTGGGGTTTGACGGCAATGACCGCAATCGCCGGATGCGCAGGCAGGTCGGCGTTGATGCGGACACCCTGCGTCTTGACCCAATCGGACGGATGCGGGTCGATCACATAGACCGATTGCGGCGGCAGCCCCGTGCGCAGCCAGCCGCGCAACATCGCCGATCCCATCTTGCCACAGCCGAGCATCACCAGCCCGCGGACTGCTACGTCATTCATATCCATGAAGAAACCTCTTACCCTTGCGGGCGAGGTTAATCCAACGTCAGGCGGCTGAAAAGCCACCCGACAGACAAAAGTATCAGGCGCGCCCGTAGGCCCCGCCGATGGCGCATTGGACCGCCTCTTGCGGCGTCTTGTCGGCCCAAGTGACCAGTTGGATCGCGGGATAATACTGTTCGCAGGCCGCAACGGCCGCGCCGATCATCGTGTCGATCTGATCCGGCCCGGCCACCTGATCGCCCGCCAGCATCAACCCATAGCGATAAACCATCAGCTTTTGTTCGTCCCACCAGGTGAAAGCACCCGCCCAGCAGCGGTCGTTGATGGTATTGAGCGCCTCGTAGAGCGCAGGCTTCCGGTCCTCGGGGGGCTCCATGTCGTAGGTGCAGATCAGCCGCAATGTCTCGTCATAGGCGGACCAGGCGAGGGTGATGGAATAGGTGCGCCACTGGCCCTCGACCGCCATGGCGATCTGGTCGTCGTGGATGCGGTCGAATTCCCACGCATGGTGTTCGGCGATGTGTTCCACCAGATCGATGGGATGCAGATCGTCGGCTTCGAGATAATGTTCGGATAATGCCATATGCCCAGCCTCACTCTCGTTGACGCCCGGGCTTGGCAGAGCCCAAGCTTTAGATGCCTGCTCTAGGGGCGGTGTTGATCACGTCGTCCCCATACCAAATATCGTGGACTGGTTCGGTTGCACCTGTAAAGCGATTTCTTGGGGATAACCGCAGATCGTGTCCGATATGTTGGGGATAAGAATTGCCAAGCCCCCAGGCCTGCCCCAATCTGTCGGCAAAGAAGGAGTCCCCGATGAATACCGACCTGCTGAAGCGCCTTTGCGAAACCCCCGGCGTGCCGGGCCATGAAGACCGCGTCCGCGCGCTGATCGAGGGTGAGATCGCGGGCCTTTTCGATGCGGTCGAGACCGATGCCATGGGCTCGCTGCTGTGTCGGCGGGATGCCAAGGGCAAGGGCGCGCCGCGCGTCATGTTGCTGTGCCATATGGACGAGATCGGCTTTCTGGTCAGCCATATCGACAAGAGCGGCTTTTTTTACCTGCAACCGGTGGGCGGCTTCGATCCGCGCAACCTGTTTTCGCGCCGCGTGCTGGTCTGCACCGATCAGGGCGACTTCAAGGGCGTGATGAACCCCGGCGGCAAGCCGATCCATATCTCGTCACCCGAGGACCGCAAGAAGGTGCCTGAGGTGTCGGAATTTTTCGTCGATCTCGGGATGGGTGCGGCGGCCCATGACGTGGTCAGGATCGGCGATTACGTCGTGATGGACGAACCCTTCGTCGAGATGGGC
>NZ_DAIPIW010000060.1:0-11884 GCF_036770585.1 Yoonia sp.
ACCTTCATCACCGAGGTCAGCCAGGACACATGGATCTTCTTTCCCTGGGACATGGCGCTGCAATATGTCGAGCCCTATCGCGGGACGGACTGATGCCTGTTCTGTGGCCCTAGGGCTCCGCCCGTTCGTGGCTCAAACGATCCACTGGATCGTTTGCCAGACGCCACTCACTCCCCGCCGGAGGCACCTGCCCTTGCAGAAACCACCCGGCGCCAGATCAGGTCTCCCATGCCCACAACCCGCACCACCAGCACCTTTGCCCCACCCGTGATGGCGGCCCGCCGCTGGCTGGACGGTGTGGATTTCCCCGCTGACCGCCCGCTTTTGAACGTCAGTCAGGCGGCCCCCGTCGATCCGCCCCCCCTGCCCCTGCGCGCAGCCATGGCCGAGATCGTGATGCAGGACCCCGAGGCGCATCTCTATGGTCCGGTGCTTGGCCTGCCCGCCTTGCGGGCCGAAGTGGCAAAACGCTGGACGGCCAGCTATGGCGGCGCTGTGGCAGCCGAACAGGTCGCAATCACCTCGGGTTGCAATCAGGCCTTCGCGGCCGCGATTGCGGCACTCTGCACCGAAGGGGACGAGGTGATCCTGCCGGTTCCCTATTATTTCAACCACCGCATGTGGCTGGATATGTCGGGGGTCAAAGCCGTGCCGCTGACGGTCGGTGACGGCATGATCCCCGATGCGGGGCAAGCGGCGGCGCTGATCACCGACCGCACCCGCGCCATCGCCCTTGTCAGCCCGAACAATCCTTGCGGTGTGGAATACCCCGCCGCAACGCTGCGCGCCTTCATGGCGCTTGCCCGCGCGCATGATCTTGCGCTGATCGTGGATGAGACCTACCGCGACTTCGACAGCCGCACCGGTGCGCCGCATGACCTTTTCACCGATCCCGACTGGGACGCGACGCTGATCCAGCTTTATTCCTTTTCCAAGGCCTACCGGCTGACCGGCCATCGCGTGGGGGCCGTTGTCGCCTCGCAAGGCCGTCTGGCCGAGATCGAAAAGTTCCTCGATACCGTCACCATCTGCCCCAACCAACTGGGCCAGCGCGCGGCACTTTGGGGGATGCAGAACCTCGATCAGTGGCTGGCCGGTGAACGGGCCGAGATCCTCGACCGGCGCGCGGCGATTGCCGACCATTTCCCCAAGCTGGCCGCGAAGGGCTGGCAACTTTTGGGCTGCGGGGCCTATTTCGCCTATGTCCGGCACCCTTACGCCATGTCATCCGCCGATCTTGCGCCGCGTCTGGTCAAGGAGGCGGGCGTCCTGCTGTTGCCGGGCACGATGTTCATGCCCGATGATCACGGGGGCGGCGACAGCCAGCTTCGCATCGCTTTCGCCAATATCGACCGCGCAGGGATTGCCACCCTTTTCGACAGGCTTGCCGCCCTTACCCTCTGAACCCTTGCACCCCTGCGCCCTCGCCCTTATTCATGCGCAAACCTCAGGCGGAGCAGCGATCTTATGGCGGACAAGAAGAAACCTCGGTTGGGCGCGTGGATCATCGTCGGGGTGATCCTTCTGGGGCTTGCGGGCTTCGGCGCCGGCGGGCTCAGCGGCACGGTCCGCACCATCGGGACCGTGGGGGACAAGGATGTCTCGGTGCAGACCTACCAGCGGGTGCTGAACGACCAGATCCGCGCGGTGTCCGCGCAGTTCGGCCAGCAGATCACCTTTCAGCAGGCACAGGCCTTCGGCATCGACCAGATGGCGCTTGGTCAGGTGATCCTGCTGCGCACACTGGACAACGAGGCCAGCAATCTGGGCATTTCCGTGGGCGATGAAAACGTGCTCGAACGCCTGCGCGCCATTCCGCAGTTTCAGGGCGCGGGCGGCTTCAACCGCGAGACCTATCGCCTTGCCCTGCAACAGTCCGGCCAGACGGCGGTCGAATTCGAGAATGACCTGCGCGAGGAAACCGCCCGCACCCTGTTGCAAGGTGCGGTCGTCAGCGGTGTGCCGAACCAGATGGCCTTTGCCGATACGCTTGTTCAATATACCTCCGAGAACCGCGCGATCACTTGGGCCGTTGTCGATGCAGGTGATCTGACCGCCCCCGTCCCAGGTGCCACCGAGGCCGACCAGCAGGCCTATTACGACGCCAACCCCCAGACCTTCACCGCCCCCGAGACGCGCGAGATCACCTATGCATGGCTGACACCGGGCATGATTCAGGATCAGCTTGATGTGCCCGAAGCGGCCATCGCCCAGCTTTATCAGGACCGCATCGCCGAATTCGTCCTGCCCGAGCGGCGTCTGGTCGAGCGACTTGTCTATATCGCACAGGACCGCGCCGAAGAGGCTGCCGCCCGCCTTGCCGCAGGCGAGGTCAGCTTTGAAGAACTGGTGGCCGAACGCGGTCTTTCCCTTGCAGATGTCGACATGGGCGATCTGGCGCAGGATGAACTTGGGGCCGCGGGCGAGGCTGTCTTCGCCGCCGCCCCGGGCGAGGTCGTCGGCCCGATCAGAACCGCCTTCGGCCCTGCGCTCTTCCGCATGAATGCGGTCCTGACATCACAGGAAACGACACTGGACGAGGCGCGCGAGGAACTGCGCGACGAACTGGCCGCCGATGCGGCGCGGACATTCATCAACGACAGCAGCGATGCGATCATCGACCTGCTGGCCGGTGGTGCGACCATGGCCGATCTGGCTTCGCGCACCGATATGGAACTGGGCACGATCTCGTGGAACGCGGATATCGTCGAGGGCATCGCCGCCTATGACGATTTTCGCGCCGCTGCCGCAAACGCGGAAATCGGCGCGTTTCCCACGCTTCTGGATCTGTCCGATGGCGGGATCTTCGCGCTGACACTCGACAGCATCACCCCTCCGACCCTGCGCCCCATCGACGCGGTGCGCGAGGAACTGGCGGCGGCTGTGGTCGCCCGGAACACGCGCGATGCGGTGATGGCGCAGGCCGAGGAACTGGCCGGACAGGTCCTGCCGCTGACGAATTTCGACACGCTGGGCCTGACCGCCACCATCGAAGAAGGCGTGACCCGCCGCACCTTCATCGAAGGCACCCCGCCGGATTTCAACGACACGCTCTTCGACATGGCGGTCGGCGATGTCCGCGTGCTTGCGGCGGACGACCGCGCGATCATCCTGCGCCTCGACGATATCTCGGCCCCCGACCTGAACGATCCCTCGGTGATCGCGCAACGCGACGCGCTGTCGGATACGGCAGCGGCGGGCATCGCGCAGGACATCTTCGATGCCTACGCCTCGACCTTGCAGGTCCAGACCCGCATCGACATCAACCAGCAGACGATCAACGCGATCAACGCGCAGTTCCAGTAAGGCGATCCCTATGGCGCTTTTGCCCGACTACGAGACATTCGCCAAAGGGTTCGACAGCGGCGCCAGTCAGGTGGTCTATGCGCGCATCGCCGCCGATCTGGACACGCCTGTCTCGCTGATGCTGAAACTTTCGGGCGCGGGCAGGAACGCCTTCATGCTGGAAAGCGTCACCGGGGGCGAGGTGCGCGGGCGCTATTCCATCATCGGCATGAACCCCGATCTGATCTGGGAATGTCGCGGCACGCAAAGCCGTCTCAACCGCAAGGCGCGGTTTGATGATGCCGCTTTCGAGACCTGCGCCGACGATCCGCTGACGGCCCTGCGTGGCCTCTTGGCCGAATCGCGCATCGACCTGCCCGCCGGTCTGCCCGCCGCCTCAGCGGGGCTGTTCGGCTATCTCGGCTATGACATGATCCGGCTGGTCGAGCATCTGCCCGATGTGAACCCCGACCCCATCGGCCTGCCCGACGCGGTGATGATGCGGCCATCGGTCGTGGCCGTGTTGGACGGGGTGAAGGGCGATGTGATCCTTGTCGCCCCCGCCTATGCCAATTCCGGCCTCTCGGCCCGGGCCGCCTACGCACAAGCCGCCGAGCGCGTCATGGATGCGCAACGCGCGCTGGAACGCCCGATGCCCAGCGAAAGCCGTGGACTGGCCGAGCCCGCCCCCGTCGCCCCGCCGGTGTCGAATTTCAGCCATGCGGCCTATCTGGCCGCGGTCGAAAAGGCCAAGGACTACATCCGCGCGGGCGATATCTTTCAGGTCGTCCCCGCCCAACGCTGGACGCAGGACTTCCGCGAGCCGCCCTTCGCGCTTTACCGCTCGTTGCGGCGCACCAACCCCTCGCCCTTCATGTTCTTTTTCAACTTCGGCGATTTTCAGGTGATCGGGGCCAGCCCCGAAATCCTTGTGCGCGTCTTCGGCAAAGAGGTCACGATCCGCCCCATCGCGGGTACGCGGCCAAGGGGCGCCACCCCCGCCGAGGACAAGGCCAATGAACTGGACCTGATGGCCGACCAGAAGGAACTGGCCGAGCATCTGATGCTGCTGGATCTGGGCCGCAACGATACCGGCAAGGTCAGCAAGATCGGCACCGTCCGCCCGACCGAGCAATTCATCGTCGAACGCTATTCCCACGTCATGCACATCGTCTCGAACGTGGTGGGGGAACTGGCCGACGATCAGGACGCGCTCAGCGCCTTTTTCGCGGGCATGCCTGCGGGCACCGTGTCCGGTGCGCCCAAGGTCCGCGCGATGGAGATCATCGACGAACTGGAGCCGGAAAAGCGTGGCGTCTATGGCGGTGGTTGCGGCTATTTCAGCGCAAATGGCGATATGGATATGTGCATCGCGCTGCGCACCGCCGTGCTGAAGGACGAAAAGCTCTACATTCAGGCGGGCGGCGGTGTCGTCTACGACAGCGACCCCGAGGCCGAGTATCAGGAAACCGTCCACAAATCGAACGCCATCCGCAAGGCGGCGGCCGATGCGGCCATGTTTCGCGGCAATACCAACTAGGCGCGACTAGTCACCGCTGCGCAGGATGCCCGAGACGGGGCCCATGATGGTGCCGGACCCGGTGTTCGCGGCCGCCCAGTCGCGCAAGGCCGCAAGTGTTGCGTCGTCAAGACGCGCGCGCAGCACCACATCGCCGGACTGGCGGGCGCGGAAGGCGGCCTGATCCAGCGCGCGGGCGATGGCGGCGGCGGATTCGCCGTTCCCGTCCAGATCGCGCGCGACGGCCACCGCTGGCACACCGGCCTGATCGGCACTGCGCACCGCGCCGCCAAAACCCTGTTCCTGCGCGACAAAGCCCATGCCGCGGGCCGACAGAACCTCGATCACCTGCGCTGTGACCTGCCGGTCCCCCTGCACCACGTCTCCGCCTGAGGAATAGAGCATTGCCGCCTCGGGCAGCAGACCAAGAGCCGCCTCGAAAGCCACCTCGACGTCGGATGGCAGCGCGCCGACCGGCAACGCAAGTTCCATCGCGACCTCGGCCCCGGCAGCACGGTAGGCCTGCAACTGGTCCGCCGCATCGGGGGCAAGGGCGTTGACGACCACGGTCGGGGCAAAGCCCAGACCGGCGATGGCGGCGGCGGGATCAGCGATGGTGCCACCTTCGATCAGCACGATGGCCAGCATCGGAAGATCGTCGGGGTTCTCGAAAGCCGCAGAATAGCGATCCAGATCCGGCGCATCGGGGTCGGGTATGTCCGGCGCGATGATCTCGGCCGGTTCGCCGACCGGTGCCGATGGCTGCACCCCGAGGCGGTTGATCACGACGCCCGTGCCGGGGTCTTCGGTCCGTGGGGCGGGTGCGTCTTCGCCCGCTTCGGGTGTCGTGATGATCGAAGGCGCGGGCGGGACAGGCATGGCAGAGGGCTGATCCTCCTGCGCCTGCACCGCAAGGGGTGCTGGCGCGGGCGCAGGTGCCGGTCGCTGTTGCAGCGAGACGGTTTCGACAGCCGGTGCCGGGGCGGGATCGGGGGCCACAATCGCGACCTCGGGCGCCGCTTGCGGGGCCGGTGCGGCGTCAATCAGCGGCAGCCCGGGCTGGCGCGCGCGATTGGTCAGCACGGGGATCCAGCGATCGACAAGGGGCGCGCGCTGCTCTTGCGGCATGCGCGGAAACGAGGCTTTGGCGAAAGCGGTGATGCTGCCTGCCACCTCGGTCGTGACACGTGGCGGTTCAGACGCGACCTCAGCCGCCGCCGGTGTCGGGGGGGCGGGCATCGCCGACGCGGCAGGTGCGACCGCAGCGGCGGCGGTTTCGGCGGGCGGCTTTACCGTGGTCGCGGCATGATAGGATGCCCCGCTGGCGGTGATGCCGCCGAGGATCAGCCCCCAGAGTGCCCCTTCGATATAGCCCCGCATGCCTTCATGCCCCTGTCTAACGGCTTGACGCCCCCCGGCGTCCCGGCCCATGTATGAACCCGACTATACCTGTCCCTCTGCCGGGGTTGGTAGCCCCTAATTCACCTTGCGCGGGAAGTTGCGATGCTGCTTCTGATCGATAACTACGACAGCTTCACCTACAACCTCGTCCATTATCTGGGCGAATTGGGGGCAAAGGTGGTGGTCCGGCGCAATGACGCGCTGGATGTGCAGGCGGCGATGGCGATGCGGCCGCAGGCGATCATGCTCTCGCCCGGGCCTTGCGATCCGGCGCAGGCGGGCATCTGTCTGGCGCTGGTCCATGCCGCCGCCGAGACGGGCCTGCCGTTGATGGGCGTCTGCCTTGGTCATCAGGCCATCGGCGAGGCTTTCGGCGGCAAGGTCGTGCGCTGCCACGAGATCGTGCACGGCAAGATGGGCACCATGCATCACAAGGGTCAGGGCGTCTTTGCCGGACTGCCCGACCCCTTCGCGGCGACGCGCTATCATTCCTTGGTGGTCGAACGCGAAAGCCTGCCGGATTGCCTTGCGGTGACGGCTGCGCTGGCGGACGGGACAATCATGGGCTTGCAGCACAAGACGCTTCCGATCCACGGGGTGCAATTCCATCCCGAAAGCATCCGGTCGGAACATGGCCACAAGCTGCTGGAGAATTTCCTGAACATGACGAAGGTGCCCGCATGAGCGACGCGATGAAGCCCCTGATCTATGCGGCGTCCGAAGGCCCGCTGTCGCGCGCGCAGGCGGAAGAGGCGTTCAATTACCTATTCGAAGGGGCCGCGACCCCGGCCCAGATCGGCGGTTTCCTGATGGCGCTGCGGGCGCGGGGGGAATCGGTGTCCGAGTATGCCGCCGCCGCCGCCGTCATGCGCGCCCATTGCGTGCCCGTCAAAGCACCCGAGGGCGCGATCGACATCGTCGGCACCGGCGGTGACGGTAAGCACACGCTGAATATCTCGACCGCGACTGCCTTTGTGGTCGCGGGTGCGGGTGTGCCCGTGGCCAAACACGGCAACCGGAACCTCTCGTCGAAATCCGGCACGGCGGATGTGCAAAGCGCGCTTGGCATCAACGTCATGGTCGGCCCCGAGGTTGTCGAACGGGCGCTGGCCGAGGCGGGGATCGGTTTCATGATGGCCCCGCTGCATCACCCCGCGATGAAACATGTGGGCCCGATCCGTGTCGAACTTGGATCAAAAACGATCTTCAACATATTAGGTCCGTTGACTAATCCCGCAGGCGTCAAGCGTCAGTTGACCGGCGCCTTCGCCCCCGACCTGATCTTTCCGATGGCCGAAACCCTGCAACAACTGGGCAGCGAGAAAGCCTGGCTTGTCCACGGCAGCGACGGCACCGACGAGATCACGATCTGCGGGACGACCGCCGTCGCCGCGCTGGAGAACGGCAAGATCACCTCGAAAACCATCCACCCCGAGGATGCGGGCCTGCCCGAACACCGGTTCCGGGACATCATCGGCGGCACGCCCGAGGAAAACGCACAGGCCCTGATGGCCTTGCTTGAGGGTGATGCAGGCGCCTACCGCGATGCGGTGCTGCTGAACGCCGCCGCCGCACTTGTTGTCGCCGACAAGACCGCCGACCTGAAGGAAGGGGTCGGGCTGGCCGCCGAGAGCATCGACAGCGGCAAGGCGAAGACCGCGCTGGAAACGCTGGCGCGGATCACGCAAGCGGCGTGATGTTCGATCTGGCAGGGCTGGGCGCCTGGGCCGGCCTGCCCTTCTTTGCCGAAGACCTGCCCCGCATCGCGGGCAGGATCGACGGCGCGGTGCTGCCCCCGCCTGACCGGACCTTCGCGGCGCTTGTCCGCACGCAACCGGAAGCGACCCGCGTGGTGATCCTCGGGCAAGACCCCTACCACAGCCCGGGCAAGGCGGATGGGCTGGCCTTCTCGATCCCCGATGGCTTTGGCGGGCGGCTTGATAGCCTTGGCAATATCTTCAAGGAAATCGAAAGCGATCTGGGCAGGCCACGCCGCAAGACCGCGCTGGACGATTGGGCGGATCAGGGGGTTTTGCTGCTGAATACCGCGCTGACGGTCACACCCGGCAAACCCAGGGCGCACGCGCGATTGGGGTGGGACAGGCTTGTGCGGCAGGTGCTCGCCCGCCTCGACGACCGCCCCCGCGCCTTCATCCTCTGGGGCGGTCCGGCGCAGGCCCATGCGGACGCCCTCGGGCCGCATCACCTGATCCTGACAGCCCCGCATCCTTCACCGCTTTCGGCGCATCGCGGCTTTTTCGGCACTCGCCCCTTTTCGCGGGTGAACCGCTGGCTTATTGAACAAGGCGGGGAACCAATCAAATGGGCGGATCCATGAGCGACATTCTGGAAAAGATCAAAACCTACAAGCTGGAAGAGGTCGCCGCCCGCAAAGCCGCCGTGCCCCTGTCAACGGTCGAAGCCCGCGCCAAGGACGCCCCCGCACCGCGTGGTTTCGCAGCAAGACTGGCCGAGGCGTCGCAGACCGGTTACGGCCTGATCGCCGAAATCAAGAAGGCCAGCCCCTCCAAGGGTCTGATCCGCGCCGATTTCGACCCGCCCGCCTTGGCGAGGGCCTATGAGGCAGGCGGTGCGACCTGCCTTTCGGTCCTGACCGATGCGCCGTCCTTTCAGGGCGATGACGGCTATCTGACGGCCGCGCGCGCGGCGACCAGCCTGCCCGCCCTGCGCAAGGATTTCATGTATGACACCTATCAGGTGGCCGAGGCCCGCGCGCTGCATGCCGATTGCATCCTGATCATTCTGGCAAGCGTCAGCGATGCGCAGGCGCAGGAACTGGAAGAGGCCGCCTTTGCCTGGGGCATGGATGTGCTGCTCGAGGTGCATGACGCCGCAGAGCTCGACCGCGCCTGCAAGCTGAAATCGCCGCTGATGGGGATCAACAACCGCAACCTCAAGACTTTCGCGGTGACGCTGGACACCACGCGAAGCCTGGCGCAGCGGGTGCCCGCAGACCGGCAGATCGTCTGCGAAAGCGGCCTCTTCTCGCCCGCCGAACTGGCGGACATGGCGGGCTACGGCGCGCGCAGCTTCTTGATCGGTGAAAGCCTGATGCGACAGGATGATGTAGCGGCGGCCACGCGGGCGCTGCTGGCCAATCCCGTGGCCAAGGTGGCCTGATGGCGGGCAAGCTGACCCATTTCGACGATCAGGGACAGGCCCATATGGTCGATGTCTCGGACAAGCCGGTGACGGCGCGCACGGCGATTGCGGAAGGCTGGGTCAAGATGACGGCCGAGACGCTAGCCCTGATCACCGAAGGCCGCGCCAAGAAGGGCGATGTGCTGGGGATCGCGCGGATCGCGGGGATCACCGGGGCCAAGAGGACCGCCGATCTGATCCCGCTGTGTCATCCGCTGCCGATCACCAAGGTCGCGCTGGACCTGACGCCCGACCCTGCCCTGCCCGGCATCCGCATCACCGCCACGGTCAAGACCGGCGGCCAGACCGGTGTGGAGATGGAGGCGCTGACAGCCGTCAGCACCGCCGCCCTGACCGTCTACGACATGGTCAAGGCGGTGCAGAAGGACATGGAAATCGGCGGCATCCGCCTGACCTTCAAGGACGGCGGCAAGTCCGGCCGGTTCGCGGCCCCATGATATCGGTCGCAGAGGCGCTGGACCATCTCTTTGCGCTGGCCACCCCGCTGGAGGCGGAAACCGTCGCCCTGCGCCAGGCCAACGGACGGGTCCTTGCAACCCCGCAAACCGCGCAGCGCACGCAACCGCCCTTCGCGGCCTCTGCCATGGATGGCTACGCGGTCAACAGCGCAGAGATCGCGGCAGGCGCGCAATTCACCGTCATCGGCGAGGCCGCTGCCGGACACGGGTTCACCGGACAGGTCGGCAAGGGCCAAGCGGTGCGCATTTTCACCGGCGCGCCCCTGCCCGATGGCACCGACCACGTGATCATTCAGGAAAACGTCACGCGCGCGGGCGACCGGATCACGCTGGACGACAGCGCCAATGACACAGCCCACGTCCGCCCTGCCGGTGGCGATTTCAAGCAAGGCGACCTGCTGGCCGCCCCGCGCCGCCTGACGCCCAGCGACATCGCGCTGCTGGCGGCGATGAACATCGCCGCAGTGCCCGTCACCCGCAAACCGGTCGTAGCCCTGATCGCGACCGGTGACGAACTGGTCCAACCCGGCGAGACACCGGGGCCGGACCAGATCATCGCCTCGAACAGCTACGGTCTCGCCGCACTGGTCGAGGACCTCGGCGCCGAGGCGCGCCTCTTGCCCATTGCGCGCGACACCGCCGCATCCCTGAAGCTGGCCTTCGATCTGGCAAAGGGTGCGGACCTGATCGTCACCATCGGCGGGGCCTCGGTCGGCGATCACGATCTGGTCGGCGCGGTCGCACAGGATCAGGGGCTCGCCCGGTCGTTCTACAAGGTGGCGATGCGCCCCGGCAAACCGCTGATCGCGGGACGCTTGGGCGCTGCGGCCATGGTGGGCCTGCCCGGCAATCCGGTCTCGGCCATGGTTTGCGGGCATGTCTTTCTGGCCCCCATGCTGCGCAAGATGCTGGGACTGGGGGCCGCCCCCGCGCCGCGCCAATCCGCCATTCTGGCGCATGACATCGCCGCCAACGGCCCGCGCGAACACTACATGCGCGCCCACATCGGCACCGAGGGCGTGACGATCTTTCCAAGACAGGATAGCTCGCTCCTCTCGGTGCTGTCCGATGCCAACTGCCTTGCAATCCGCCCGCCCCATGACCCTGCACGCGTCATGGGGGAAACGGTCGAGATCATCAGGCTGTGATCTTCTTTCTCCCATGACACTCCCGCCGGAGGCTCCGGCCTTCGCGCAACGGACTGACGTCAGGGTTGACACAAAACAGGAACATGCATAGAACATAAGCAAAACGCATGCGGGAGCAGTGCCATGTTGACCAAGAAACAACTCGATCTGCTGGAATTCATCCACAAGCGCGTCCAGCGCGACGGCGTCCCCCCCAGTTTCGACGAAATGAAAGAGGCGTTGGACCTGCGCTCGAAATCGGGCATCCACCGGCTGATCACGGCACTGGAAGAACGCGGCTTCATCCGCCGCCTTGCCCACCGCGCCCGGGCGCTGGAAATCGTGAAACTGCCCGATGCGATGCAGACGACCACCGGCTTCACCCCGCGTGTGATCGACGGCGACAAGCCGGACAGCATTCCGCGCAAGGCCATGGCGGTCGAAAGCGGTGCCACCGAATTGCCGCTGATGGGCCGCATCGCCGCCGGTGTCCCGATCGAGGCGATCAGCGAGGCCACCCGCAATGTCTCGGTCCCGCAGTCGATGCTGGGTGCGGGCGAACATTACGCGCTCGAGGTCAAGGGCGACTCGATGATCGAAGCAGGGATCAATGACGGCGATGTCGTGGTGATCCGCGAAACATCCGTGGCCGAAAACGGCGATATCGTCGTGGCGCTGGTCGAAGGGCATGAAGCCACGCTCAAGCGGTTCCGCCGCAAGGGCAACGCCATCGCGCTCGAGGCGGCGAACCCCGCCTATGAAACACGCGTCTTCCGCGATGATCAGGTCAAGGTGCAGGGGCGGCTGGTCGGGTTGATCCGCACCTACTGAGGGTCCAGCACGAATGACGGCATGGGCGCACCGAAGGCGGTGTTCCAACGGCGCGCACCCGCTGCATCGCGGGCCGTGGT
>NZ_DAIPIW010000060.1:11984-15887 GCF_036770585.1 Yoonia sp.
TGCCTGTCCGCCGCGACCTCTTGCGGGACCGGCCAGCCGTCGTTTTCCAGCCAGATCCCTGCGACAAAGCCGGACCCGCTGGCCCGTGACAGGGCGCGCCCCTGATCGGTCATGACCCCGATCAAGGCACCATTGTCCGCGACCAGCACCGCAGGCCGCGTGGTCAGCCCCCAAAGCAGTGCCGCCGCAAGCACCGTGCCCCCCGCCACGATCCGCAGCAGCCACCCCTGCAACAGAAGGACCCCCAGCAGCCCCAGACCCAACAGCGGCAGCACCGCGGCCTGTGGCGCAAAGATATGGCTGACCGACCCTTCCCAGCCCGAGACCGTCTCGGCCACGAAGAGAATCCACGACAATCCCTTTTGCATGATCCAAAGCCCGATCTCCCACAACCCGAAGGGCGCAAGGCAGAGCGCCAGCACGCCCGCAGGCATGACCAGCGCCCCCATCAGCGGCACGCTGACCACATTCGCCAGCAGCCCGTAATGCGGGATCTGGTTGAAATGGGCGGCGGCGAAGGGGGCGGTCGCCAGACCGGCCACGAAAGACGACAGGACGACCGAGAGAACCCCCTTGCTCCACTTTGGCCACTGGCGCAGGTCGACGCGCCGCAATGCGCTGAAGGCGGCGACCAGCGCTGTGGTCGCCGCAAACGACATCTGGAAACCCGGGCCGGTCAGCGCCTCGGGCTGCCAGACCAGCACGATGACCGCTGCGATGGCGACAGCGCGCAGGGTCAGCGCGCGGCGGTCCAGCAGCACCGCCACCAGCATCACCGCGACCATGACGAAGGCCCGTTCCGTCGCGACATTCCCCCCCGAGAGCGCCAGATAGAAGGCCCCCGCGACCAGCGCGCAGAGGGCTGCGATCTTCTTGGTGGGCAGCCGCAGGGCGATGATCGGCACCAGCGCCAGACCATAGCGCACCAGCGCAAAGATGAACCCCGTCAGAAGCCCCATGTGCAACCCCGAAATCGCCAAGAGATGCGCAAGGTTGGCGCGGCGAAGGTCGTCATAGGTCGCCTCGGCGATGCCCGAGCGGTCACCGGTCATGATCGCCGCCGCAAAACCGCCTGTCGGTCCGGGCATGGCGGTTTGCAGCGCCTCGGACAGCGCCATGCGCCATGCGAAGATGCGCATGGCCGGCCCCATCCGGTCGGGCACCGCCAGCCGCAGGACGGGCGTGCGGGTATAGCCCACGGCACCGATCCCCAGAAACCAGGCATGGCGCTGGAAATCGAACCCCCCGGGCTCGGCCGGGCCCGCGGGCGGCGACAGATGACCCGTCAGGATCAGGGTCTCGCCCGGTGCGACATCCGCGATCGGCTGGTCGCCATGCAGCGAGATGCGCACCCGCGCGGGGGTTCGTTCCGGCGACATGCGCGCCAGCACCACGCGGTCCAGCGTCAGCCGCAGCGCGTCCGAGGCGGAACGGTCGATCCCGACGACCCGCCCCTCGATCGGACCGTAGTAGCGAAAGGTCAGTTGCGGGGCCGCGACAGCCTCGGCCCGGAATTTGGCGACACCGAAGCCCGCGATCACAAGGACCGTTGCGATCAGAAGGGGGGCGAAAGCCTCGGCCACGCGGCGCGCGCCGATCAGGCAGGCAAGGGCCAGCAAAGCCAGAGCGGCCAGAACCACGGCGTCGGGTTCCACCTTTTGCAGGAAATACACACCGATCCCGACCCCGAGCCAGACAGGCACCCAGGCGAAATGCATCTCGCGCTGCGCCAGCAGCATGGACAGAAGCCGCGCCTGCACTTGTTCTTCACCCCGCCATTGCGTATCCCCACGGCCAACCGCACCCTAGGAAATGCTGGTTAGCGAAAGGTTAATTCCCATGTCCGTCGTCACGCGCTTTGCCCCCTCGCCCACCGGCGCCCTGCATATCGGCGGTGCCCGCACGGCGCTGTTCAACTGGCTTTACGCGCGCGGACGCGGCGGCAAGTTCCTGCTGCGGATCGAGGATACCGACAAGGCGCGATCCACGGACGAGAACCGGCAGGCGATTCTGGACGGGCTGACCTGGCTGGGTCTGGACTGGGACGGCGACCCGATCAGTCAGGCAGAGGGCGCCGCGCGCCATGCAGACGTGGCGCATCAACTGCTGGCCGCCGGCAAGGCCTACAAGTGTTTCAGTACCCAGGACGAGATCGAAGCCTTCCGCGAAACGGCCCGCGAAGAAAAGACCTCGACCCTGTTCCGCTCGCCCTGGCGCGATGTGCCGGAGGCCGAACATCCCGGACGTCCTTACGTCATCCGCATCAAGGCCCCGCGCGAGGGATCGACGACCTTGCATGACGAAGTGCAGGGCGATGTGACATGGGCCAATGAGCAGCTGGACGACATGATCCTGCTGCGCTCGGACGGCACGCCGGTCTATATGCTGGCGGTCGTGGTGGACGATCACGACATGGGCGTCACCCATGTCATTCGCGGTGACGATCACCTTGCCAATGCCTTCCGGCAGAACCTGATCTACGAGGCGATGGGCTGGGACAAACCGGTGCTGGCCCATATCCCGCTGATCTACGGGCCCGATGGCAAGAAACTGTCGAAGCGGCACGGCGCGACCGGTGCCGCCGAATATCGGGCCTTGGGCTATCCTGCCGCGGGTATGCGCAACTATCTGGCCCGTCTGGGGTGGAGCCATGGCGACGCCGAGTTCTTCACCGACGCGCAGGCGCGCGACTGGTTCGATCTGGGCGGAATCGGCAAATCTCCGGCCCGTTTCGACGTCAAGAAGCTGGAGAATCTCTGCGGCCAGCATATCGCCGTCGCCGAGGATGCTGCGCTGCTGCATGAATTGCAGGGTTACCTTGCGGCAACCGGCGCGCCAGCCCTGACCGGGATACAGGAAACGCGGTTGCGTGACGGCATGTATGCGCTGAAAGAGCGTGCCAAGACCTTTCCTGAACTGGTTGAAAAGGCGGCCTTTATCCTCAGCGACCGTCCGATCCTGCCGGACGAGAAGGCGGCGCAGGCGCTTGATCCTGTATCCCGTGGTATACTGGACGAATTGACGCCGCAGTTGCAAAATGCTAGCTGGAAGAGAGAAACCCTTGAGGGGATCGTCGCCTCTACTGCCCAGGCTCATGACATGAAACTTGGCAAGCTTGCGGGACCGCTGCGTGCGGCACTCGCGGGGCGCGCGGTCAGCCCGAGTGTGTTCGACATGATGTTGGTCCTCGGGAAGGCGGAAACCATCGCCCGCCTGAAGGACGCCAGCGGCTGATACCTGTCTGTTACCGAGGTGCGGCATGCCGTTGGGGAATGAAACGACCCCTGCCCGCTCTGTCGTGCAGGTCCGAGAGGGGAAGACCATGGCCGAAAATACAGATACCGCGATCCTGACGCTGAAGGGCAAGACTTACGAATTGCCCGTGCATTCCCCGACCACCGGCCCCGATGTCATCGACATCCGCAAGCTTTACGGACAGGCGGATGTCTTTACCTACGACCCCGGTTTCACCTCGACCGCCGCTTGCGACAGCACGATCACCTATATCGATGGTGACGCGGGCATCTTGCTGCACCGGGGCTATCCGATCGACCAGCTGGCATCGAAGTCGCATTACCTCGAAGTCTGCTACCTGCTGCTTTATGGCGAACTGCCCTCGGCCGAAGAGCTGGAGAAGTTTGAATCGCTGGTGACCAATCACACGATGATCCACGAGCAGATGCACAACTTCTTCCGTGGCTTCCGTCGCGATGCGCATCCGATGGCAACGATGGTGGGCGTGGTCGGCGCGATGTCGGCCTTCTACCACGACAGCACCGACATCAATGACGAACACCAGCGCGAAGTCGCAACGATCCGTCTGATCGCCAAGGTGCCGACGATCGCGGCGATGGCCTACAAATATTCCATCGGCCAGCCCTTCGTCTATCCGCGCAACGATCT
>NZ_DAIPIW010000061.1:0-15805 GCF_036770585.1 Yoonia sp.
ACGATCACGGGCCTGATCGGTCCCAACGGAGCGGGCAAGTCGACCTTGGTCAACCTGTTGACCCGGCAATACGATGCCAGCAGCGGCTCGGCGCGGATCGGCGACGCGAACCTGACGCGCTTGCCCGCGCACGGGGTCATCCGGGAAGGTGTCGCACGCAGTTTTCAGAATCTGCGGCTTTTCACCGGACTGACTGCCTATGAGAATGTCCTTGTCGCGGCGCTGGCGGCTGGACATGACCGCGCCCGGGCCCATGCTGTTACCTTGCGCGAACTTGCCGCCTTCGGGCTCGAGGATATCGCCGGGATGCGCGCCGCCAACCTGCCATACGGCGCGCGCAAACGGCTCGAGGTCGCGCGCGCGCTGTCGCAGGAACCGGATATCCTGCTGCTTGATGAACCGGCGGCGGGCATGAACCCGAGCGAAACGGAAGACCTTGCCGACCGGCTGGAGACCATCGGCAAGGAACGGAACATCGGCATTCTGCTCATCGATCACGACCTGAAATTCGTCAACCGGCTGTCGCAGCGGATCGTGGTCATGAACCGCGGGCAGAAGATCGCCGAGGGCACCCCGGCTGAAGTCCGGGCCGACAGCCGGGTTGTCGAAGCCTATATCGGACGCGGTCGGACGGCGCGCGCGGCCGAACAAAACGAAGCAAATCAACACCGTCCAGATCCAACAGAAGGAGTCTCAGCATGAAGACCAAAGCAATCCTGATGGCCAGTGCCATCGCAGCCGTCGGTAGTGCGGCCATCGCCGACGAATACGTCATCGGCGTGATGTCAGCGCAATCCGGCTATCTTGCCCCTTATGACGGCCCGGCCTATGCGGGGTTTCAATTCTGCATCGACGAAATGAACGCGGCAGGCGGTTTGAACGGCACCTTGCCGGTCAGGCTGATCGTCAAGGACACGCGCTCGGACATTGCGGTCGGGGTGCAGGTGGTTCAAGAGATGATCGACGACGGCGCGCAATTCATCGTGTCGTCTGCTGATGCGGATCCAACCATTGCCGCAGCCCAGATCACCGCAGCCGACATGATCCCCACCATGACCTTTGCGGGCACCGCACCCGTGCTGACCCAGGTCGGACCGCATGTCTTCGGCAGCTATCCGGCGGATAACCAGCAGGCCACGGTTCTGGCGGGCTACGCACGGAACGCGGCCTTCGAAAACGTCTGGCTGGTGAAGTCACCCGACAGCGCCTACACCCTCGGCGGTCCAGAGTATTTCGGCGAGGCGTTCTCTGCCCTTGGCGGCACGGTCGTGGGCGAAAGCAACTATTCGCTGAACCAGCCTGATTTCTCGGCCATCGTCACCACGATCCAGAATGCCGATCCCGCGCCGGATGTCATCGTGACCTGGGCATGGGAGCCCGACTTCCCGGCCTTTATCCGCGCCTTGCGCGGTGCAGGGGTCGAAACGCAGGTGATGGGCGGTGACGTGCTTGACACGCCGACAGTCCGCGGGCTGGGCGACGTTGTCACAGGCGTGGTCCATACCTCGGGCGGCTACCCCAAGGAAGGCTCGGCCTATGCTGATTTCATCGATCGCTTCGCGGCCGCGACCGGCACGACGCCTGACAACAATTACTACGTCAATGGCTGCGACATCGCCCAAATGATCGAGCAGGCTGTGGCCGCCGCCGGCTCGACCGATCCCGCAGCGGTGACCGAAGCGATGGCGGGCATCGAGAACGGCGAAGGCATCATGTCCAATTTCACCTTTGCGGGGACCGACCGGATGCCGCTGCGTGACGTGGTCATCGCGAGGATCACGGCGGCAGGCGACAAAGAGTTCGTCCTGCGCGAGGCTGCCGATCCGGCGATCCTGCCCTCGCCGTAAGGATGCCGTGATGGAACCCGTTCTGGAAATCACGTCGCTTTGCGTGCGCTACGGCCCGGTGCAGGCCGTGCATGGCATCGACCTGATGGTGCCCAAGTCAGGGATCACTGCCCTTCTGGGGGCCAACGGCGCAGGCAAGACCAGCACCGTGCTCGCCATTGTGGGCGTGGTCCCCGCCGCTTCCGGGACGATTTCCATCCTCGGCAAGGATATGACGGGCGCCCCGCCCGACGCGATCACGCGGGCGGGGGTGGCCATTTCGCCAGAGGGGCGGCGCATCTTCGCCTCTCTCACCGTCGAGGAGAACCTGATCCTCGCCGGATCCGGCGCAGGCACCCCTGCGACTGCCACCGAACGCCGTCGCAAACTGATGGATCGTTTCCCGATCCTGGGCGAACGGCGCGGGCAGTTGGCCGGGCTACTATCAGGAGGAGAACAGCAGATGTTGGCCGTGGCACGCGCCCTGATGAGCGAACCCAAGCTGTTGCTGCTGGATGAGCCGTCTCTCGGTCTCGCACCGCAGATGGTCGATACGATTTTCGGCATCGTCGAGGAGCTGAAAGCCGAAGGAATCTCGATCCTGCTGGTCGAGCAGAACGCGGCCTTGGCGCTGGAAGTGGCCGACCATGCCGTCGTGCTGGCCAATGGGGGTGTTGCAGCCGCGGGGGTGCCAGCCGACCTTGCGGGCAAAGACATCCTCAAATCCGCCTATCTTGCGGCCTGATCCGATGGATGTCTTTCTGCAACAAGCCATCAACGCCCTCAGCCTTGGCGGCATCTATGCGATGCTGGCCCTTGGGCTGGCGATCGTCTTCTCGATCGTGCGCCTGATCAATTTCGCCCATGGCGAGATCATGACCTTCGGCGGCTATGGCATCTTTTTGTCCATGGCATTCGGCTTTCCGCCTGTGGCCGCGCTGACCATCGGCCTTGCGGCTGCACTCTGCATGGCGCTGGCGATGGAACGCGCCGCCTTCCGCGCCATGCGCGGGGCGGATGTCGTCTCGCTGCTGATCACAAGCTTTGCGGTGTCAGAGATCCTCAAGGTCCTGTTCCAGAATGGCATTTCAGCCCGACCGGTCCCGATATCCTTTCCGGCCTCATGGTCGGGGACCTACAAGATCGCGGGCCTTACGATAGGCGTGGCACCGACGGCGTCTATTCTGATCACGATGGTGTCTCTTTGTGCACTGACGTATGTCCTGCGCCGCACCGCAACCGGCATGGCCATGCGCGCCGCCGCCGAGGATTTCGAGATGCTGCGCATGCTCGGGATCAAGGCCAACCGGGTCGTCGCAGTATCATTCGCCATCTCGGGATTGCTGGCGGGGGTGGCCGCCGTGATCTGGACCGCGCAGCGCGGGTCCGTCGACCCGATGATGGGTTTCTTTCCGGTCCTGAAAGCCTTCATCGCCACGGTATTGGGCGGTCTTGGCAGCCTCGGGGGCGCGGTTTTGGGCGGTTTCGTCGTCGGAGCGCTTGAAGTGCTGACCCAAGCCTTCCTGCCAGACAGCCTTGCACCCTATCGGGATGCCATTGTGCTCAGCGCTGTGATCGCTGCCTTGCTGCTGCGACCCGACGGTCTTTTGCCGGCCAAGACAGGGGCGCGGTCATAAGGTCGGGTGTCCGCATCGGCCCAGCCGGAGAAGTGCTGACCACTCCAGATCACCATTCGGCAATCAAGTGGGCCTCGTTCCGCAGCGTCAGCACCTGATCCGCCGGTCCGCAACGATCGCAGACGATGGCGCGCGTGATATCCCCCTAGCCGACGTCGGTCTTGCCGCGCCGGTCATGCCGGAGGTTGGCGTAAAGCACATGGTTCCGCCAGCGCCCGTTGATCTGCAAATAGCTTTGCGCGACGCCTTCGTATTTATAGCCGCATTGTTCCAGCAGGCGGCGCGAGGCGGTGTTTTCCGGCAAGCAACCCGCCTCGATCCGGCTGAGGTCCATGACGGTAAAGGCATGGTGGACCAAGGCCGTGATCGTCTCGCGCATATAACCCTGCCGCGCGTGTTGTTCCCCGATCCAGTAGCCGGTGATCCCCGATTGCGCAGGGCCGCGCTTGATATGGTCAAGCGTGATCGCACCCAAAAGGGCACCATCCATCCGCCGTTCCAGAAAGAGCGGCAGCGCCGCGCCATTCGCAATCGACCTTTGCGCCCAGTAGACGCGATTGGTGAAGGCCTTGCGGGTCAGATGGTCGGGGGCCCATGTCGGCTCCCACGGGGTCAGGAAATCGCGGCTTTCCAGCCGCAGCGCGGCCCAGGCGCGAAAGTCGCTATGCGCAGGAGGGCGGAGCGTCAGACGCTCGGTCTCGATCCGCACCTTCTTGCGCGCCCCCAGCATCAGGCGGCCAGTCGCGCCTTCAGATCGTCCAGCGCGGGGGCTGCCTCGGCCGGACCATATAGCGCCATCGCCATGCCCGCCTTGCCCGCCATCCGGCCCGCGAAGTCCTTGACGTCACCGGTGGTCACATCATCGATATGGGCAATGGTTTCCTCGAGGCTGGGGATCCGGCCCCAGATCGAAAACAGACGGGCCAGACGCTCGGCCCTGGTCGAGACGCTTTCAAGCCCCATCAGCAGGCCCGCCTTCATCTGAGCGCGGGCACGCGCGACTTCGGCGGCTGTCATATCGTCTGCGGCGCGTTTCATTTCATCGATGGTGATCGTCGCCAGTTCTCCGATCTGTTCGGCGCTGGTGCCCGCATAGATGGTGGTCAGACCTGTGTCTTCATAGGCGCCGGTCTGGGCGAAGATCGTATAGCAAAGCCCGCGGTTCTCGCGCACCTCCTGAAACAGACGCGACGACATGCCTCCGCCAAGCACACCGGAATAGACCTGTGCCGTATAGATCGCCGGATCGCGATAGTCGGGCCCTTCGAGACCAAGGGTAAAGTGCACCTGTTCCAGCGATTTGGTCTCGCGCCGCTCGCCGCCGCCGAAAATGGCGGGCATGATCAGACCGGGGGCGCGGGCCACCCGTGGCAGGTGCCCGAACAGCGCCTCGGCTTGGGCGACGATTGCATCGTGACCGATGGCACCGGCAGCGGCGAGGATCATCTGGTTCGGTGCATAGTGGTCCGCCACGAAGGATGTCAGATCGTTGCGGTTGAAGCTGCCGACCAGCGACGACTCGCCAAGGATGGTGCGCCCGATAGGCTGGTCGGGATAGGCCACCTCTTGCAGCCAGTCGAAGATGATGTCGTCCGGTGTGTCCAGCGCCTGGCCGATCTCTTGCAGGATCACGCCGCGCTCGACCTCGATTTCATGTGGATCGAAGACAGGGTTCAGAACGATATCGGCCACGACGTCCAGCCCGAGGCCGACATCTTCTTCCAGCACCCGCACATAGTAAGCCGTCATCTCGCGGCTGGTATAGGCGTTGATGTAGCCGCCCACATCCTCGATCGCCTCGGCGATCTGCAAGGCCGAGCGCGTCTTGGTGCCCTTGAACGCCATATGTTCAAGGAAATGGGCAATGCCGTTCTGCTCGGCCCTTTCATGTCGCCCACCCGCCTGCACCCAGACACCGATGCTGGCCGACTTCAGGCCGGGCATATGTTCGGTGACGATCTGGAAACCGTTGGAGAGGGTATGCAACTGGATGGTCAATGCGAGATCCGTTCCTTGATAAGCGATTGAATGGATGAAAGATCGTTCGCGACGCGGGTCAGACGCTCGGGCCGGTCATAGAGATCGGCCATGCGCGGCGGCAGCGGGGCAGCGATGCCCGAGGCGGCCTTGACGGCGTCGGGGAATTTCGCCGGATGCGCGGTGGCCAGCGTCACCATGGGCGTGGTGCCAAGGTGCGCTTCGGCCACATGGACGCCGACGGCCGTATGCGGGCAGAGAAGTTCGCCGTGTTCGGCAAGGTAGCGGGTGATCGCGGCAGAGGTTTCTTCTTCCGAGGCGCGGCCGGATTTGAAGGTGTCGGTCAGATACTGGTAGGCACCCTGACTGATCTCGAAACCGCCTTGCCTGAGGTCGTCCATCTGCGCGGCCACCGCCGCACCATCGCGCCCGTAGGCATCGAAAAGCGCGCGCTCGAAATTGGAACTGACCTGAATGTCCATCGAGGGGCTGATCGTGGGCTGCACGCCTTCCTTGGTATAGGCGCCGGTTTGCAGCGTGCGGTGCAGGATGTCATTGCGGTTGGTCGCAACGACCAGATCGGCGATCGGCAGACCCATCCGCTTGGCGATATAGCCTGCGAAGATATCACCGAAGTTGCCCGTGGGCACCGTAAAGCTGACCTTGCGATGCGGCGCGCCGAGGCTGACGGCGGCGGTGAAGTAATAGACCACCTGCGCCAGCACGCGCCCCCAGTTGATGGAATTCACACCAGCCAGCCGCACCTCTTCGCGGAAGGCGAAATCGTTGAACATATCCTTGACCGCCGCCTGACAATCGTCGAAGTCGCCATCGACGGCCAGCGCGTGGACATTGCTTTCCGTCGGCGTGGTCATCTGGCGGCGTTGCACCTCGGAGACGCGGCCGTGCGGATACATGATGAAAACATCCACGGCCTCTAGCCCGCGGAACGCCTCGATCGCTGCCGATCCGGTATCGCCCGAGGTCGCCCCGACGATCGTGATCCTGTCGCCCGAGCGGGTCAGCGCCGCCTGAAACATCTGCCCGATCAGCTGCATCGCGAAGTCTTTGAACGCCAGTGTTGGCCCGTGGAAGAGTTCCAGCAGGAAGTGGTTGCTGTCCAGTTGCACCAGCGGCGCGCGGGCGGCATGGCCGAAACCGGCATAGGCCCGTGCGATCAGCCGCTTGAATTCATCGTCGGTGAAGGTCTCGCCGATGAAGGGGCGCATGACCGCGAAGGCGACGTTCTCGTAGGACTTGCCCGCCATCGCCGCGATTTGCGCATGGGTCAGCGTCGGGATGGCCTCGGGCACGTAAAGCCCGCCATCGCGGGCGAGGCCTGTCAGCATCGCCTCTTCGAAGCTGAGGCTCGGGGCTTTGCCGCGTGTCGAGATATAGCGCATGTTGCGTCAGTCTTCTGTCTTGGGCCGCAATGTGCGGCGTATCAGATAGAGGGTCATAATCGCCCAGACCGCCGCCAGCAAGAACCATGTGATCGCATATTCCAGATGGTCGTTCTTGATCCCGGCCGTCGTGATCGGCAGCGGGGTCAGGCGCGGGTCCTGCGGCGAGGTCTGGCTGGCCACGACCATGATCGGCAAAGTCCCGAGCGTCCGGGACATCGTGGTGACATTCCGCGCGAACCAGATGTTCGCGGCAAGGTCCGGGTCCGGCGTGCTGGTGTTCTGATCGTCGGGCCACAGCAGCGTGCCGGTGATGCGCATGTCCCGTGTCAGCGGTGCGGCATCCTTGTTGTCGAGCGCCAGAAGCCCCTGATCGACCATGATCGCGCCGATATCGGTCTCGAATTTCGAGATCACGCGATAGCCCGTCCCTGCGGCGGTGCCGGAATCGAGCACGTGCAATTCCTCGCCCGTGGGTCGTCCGCTGATCAGAACGCGGGTATATTCATTCTGCGCCTCGGTCACGAAACGCGAAAGCGGGGCGTGGGGGGCCGTCAATCGCGCGTCGATATCGGCGATGATCGCCTCTTTCCATGCAAGGCGATCCAGCTGCCAGAAGCCTAGCCAAAGCAGGGTTCCGCAGCCGGCGATCCCGAGGATCAGGGGAAACAGGATTTTCCGCAGCATGACGGGCCTCTTTGAAGGGAAAAACGCGCGAGATGCCTCGCGCGTTTGCTGTGTCCGGTCGTGGTGCCGCGCGCCGACCGCGCAGCACCGAAGATCAGATGCCCCAGATGTAGACTGAGAAGAACAAAAACAGCCAGACCACGTCGACGAAGTGCCAATACCATGCGGCCGCCTCGAACCCGATGTGCTTTTCGGGCGTGAAATGACCAGCACGGACCCGCAGATAGCAGACGAAAAGAAAGATCGTCCCGATCACAACGTGAAAGCCGTGAAAGCCGGTCGCCATAAAGAAGTTCGAAAAGAACTCATCGCCGCCGAAGGTCCAGTCCTGGCTCAGCAGATAGGCGTATTCGTAGCCCTGAAGCCCTGTAAACGCGATGCCAAGCACCACAGCCAACAACAGCCCGCGCTCCACGTCCTTGCGGTTGTTTTCATGCACCAGCGCATGGTGGGCCCATGTCACCGCCATGCCCGAGCACAGCAGGACCAGCGTGTTGATCAGCGGCAGGTGGAAGGCATCGACCTGATAGAACTCGGGCGGAACGTAAGTCGTGCCCGCGTAGGTTTCCATCGGATACATGGCATGCTTGAAGAACGAC
Organism: Yoonia sp.; assembly: GCF_036770585.1. Classification (GTDB taxonomy): domain Bacteria; phylum Pseudomonadota; class Alphaproteobacteria; order Rhodobacterales; family Rhodobacteraceae; genus Yoonia. Next base: position 8,130 of record NZ_DAIPIW010000061.1, read on the forward strand.
CAGAACCATGCCGCGAAGAACATCACCTCGGACATGATGAACATGATGAAGCCGTAGCGCAGGCCGATCCGCACGACCGGCGTGTGATCGCCGGCATTGCTTTCGGCCACGATATCCGCCCACCACGCATACATGACATAGAGAACCGCCGCGAGGCCCATCAGGAAGATCCACGGACCCGATCCATGCATCCAGAGCGTCGCCCCGAAGAGCATCACAAAGGCACCTACACCGCCGATAAGCGGCCAGATGGACGGTGGCAAAATGTGGTAGTCGTGGTTTTTTGCATGCGCCATGTGGTGCGTTCCCTTTTGGCTTTTCGTCAGTTCGTTTCTATGCCGACAGACGGCTCTATTGTCAAAGCTTCGGCATCCACCGAGGCCTGCTGAACGGCATCCTCTGGCAGGTCTATCTGATAAAACGTGTAGCTGAGTGTAATGGTGTGGATGTGCCGCCCCTCGCGGTCGTCCACGATGTCGGGATGCACAAGGAAGCTGACTGGCATCATCACCGTCTCGCCGGGCATCAGGACTTGCTCGGTGAAGCAGAAACACTCGACCTTGTCGAAAAAGCGACCGGCCTGGTAGGGCGTGACATTGTAAGAGGCCTGCCCGGCGATCGGCACGTCCAACGGATTATGCGCCTCGTAGAAGGCAAGCCCGGTTTCACCGATGCGGATTTCCACTTCGCGGACTTCGGGCTTGAAGGTCCAAGGCATGTTGCGCTCCAGCGAGGCATCGAAACGGACCTTGATCGTCTGATCGAGGATCACATCGTTGGTGCCATCTGCGACGCTGGTCGCACCGCCGAACCCCGTCACGCGGCAGAACCAGTCATAGAAAGGCACCGAGGCCCAGGCAAGCCCGCCCATCAGCACGACAACCGAGATGGTCTGCACGAGGGTCCGGTATTTGCCTTGCAGGTTTGGAAAGAGTTTCATTCGCCTGCTCCTTCGTCGGGAATGATCTGCGGCCGCGCCACGTGATCGAACCTTTCGAATTTCGCGGCGTCACCCAGTTGAATCACCTTCACGACCGTCAGCCCGAAGACAATCGCGATAAAGCCGACCAGAATGATCCCGACACCATAGTTGCGGCCCTTGCGCCGTTCGTGAAGCTCGTGTTCGACCTGAAGTGCCATCACCAGCCTCCCAGCCCGTAGAGACGCAAGGCCGCCTCGGCCAGCAGCGCACCGAAATGCGCGAAAAGATAGTAGAGCGAGACCTTGAAGACCTTGATTTCGGTCCGGTGCTTGTCGGCCTCGCAGGCGGCATCGTCGCGCCGCCAGATGTCATATGCGCCTTTCAGGAACCAACCGTTCATGACCACCGCGACGGCAAGGTAGAACGGGCCGCCGATCGACGTCAGCCCAAGCCCGATTGCCACGGGGACCAGAAGCAGAGTGTAGACCAAGATATGTCTGCGCGTTGCGTCGCGGCCATGGGTTTCGGTCAGCATCGGAATACCGGCGTTGCCATAGTCGGACTTGACGAATAGTGCCAAGGCCCAGAAATGCGGCGGCGTCCACATGAAGATCAGGGCGAACATCAGCACGCTCTCGAGGCTGACCCCACCGGTCGCCACCGCCCAGCCGATCATCGGCGGGAAAGCACCGGCGGCCCCGCCGATCACAATATTCTGCGGCGTCGCCCGCTTCAGCCACATCGAATAGATCACGGCGTAAAAGAAGATGGTGAAGGCCAGCAGGAAGGCCGCGAGGAAATTGGTTGCCAGCGCCAGCAGCACGATCGAGAACCCCGACAGCGCAAGGCCGATGCCCAGCGCCTCGCCCGGCTGGACACGGCCTGCGGGGATCGGACGACCGCTTGTCCGCTTCATGCGCGCGTCGATATCGGCGTCCCACCACATATTCAGCGCGCCGGATGCCCCTGCCCCGACGGCAATGCACAGGATCGCGACGAAGCCGATGAAGGGATGCACCGGCACCGGAGAGACCAGCAGCCCCACAAGGGCCGTGAACACGACCAACGACATCACACGCGGCTTCAGCAGGGCAATGTAATCGCCCATGCCCGCCTCGTATGGTCTGTCTGTCGCGCTGATATCGCTCATGGTTGCCCTGACACCTTCATCTGACTGACGGCCCACCCCGTGATCAGGGGGACCAAAGGGGCGGGACATCCCCGCCCCGACCGGCAATTACGATGTCACACCGTTTTCGGCGAGCCACGCCTCGTAGGTTTCCTGACTGACGACTTTCACCGTGATCGGCATATAGGCATGATCCTTGCCGCACAGCTCGGAGCACTGACCGAAGAAGATACCTTCACGCTCTGCGGCGAACCACAGTTCGGCCAGGCGGCCCGGCACCGCGTCCTGCTTGACGCCGAAAGCGGGGATCGTCCACGAATGGATCACATCCGCTGCCGTGACCTGCATCACGACCGTCGCACCGATGGGCACGACAACGGCGGTATCGGTGGCCAGCAGGTATTCGTTCTGGCTGTAGCCATAGTCCTCCAGCTCGTCGCGCTGCAGCATGTAACTTTCGAAACCAAAACCGTGATCGACGTATTCATAGCCCCAGAACCACTGGTAACCGGTGACCTTGATCGTGATGTCCGCCTCGGGGATTTCCTGCTGTTTGAAAAGCACCGGCAGCGAGAAAGCAAAGATGAAGACAAGGATGATCACCGGCACGACCGTCCATGCGACCTCCAGCGGGCTGTTGTGCGTGAATGTGGCGGGCTTCGGGTTGCGCTTTTCGTTGTAGCGGATGACCACCCAAGCCAGCAGCGCGGTCACGAAAAGCGTGATTGCCGTGATGATCACCAAAAGCATGTTGTCGAGCCAGACCACATCCCGCGCCAGTTCGGTCGCGGAAGGCTGAAAGCCCATGCCGCCCTGCACGGGGGCACCGACGATCTCGAGCTCTTGATTGACCTCCTGAGCCATCACCGGCGCGCCGGCCATGATCAATCCGGCTGTCGCCCAGATCGAAGCCACATAAGTCTTCAAACGCATATCTTACCCTTATCTCAGCGCGCCTTGTGGACGCTTTTCCCCGGCGATCCCGCGCATGGGTCTAGGCGGAATCCCATTGTATTTGGGCGTCCGTGTCCCATATCCTGATGCACAACTCAAGAACTGTGATTGCGTCAAACAGACGCTACGATCACAAAAACACCCCCCGAGAGGAATTTCGCATGTCCGCCGAGCCATTCCGCCCGTTTGAAACCAACCTTGATCAGGATCAGGCGCTTGCCCTGCTCGGCGAAGCTGTTGCCGGGGCGGATGACGGTGAATTGTTCCTCGAACGCCGCAAGTCGGAAGTCATCTCCTTCGATGACGGACGAATCAAGACGGCGAGTTTCGATGCCTCCGAAGGGTTCGGCCTGCGTGCCGTGCGGGGCGAGACGGCGGGATATGCCCATTCCACGACGATTGACGAACATGCGCTGAAACGGGCCGTCGCCACCGCGCGGCTGGCCGTCGGTGATGGCGGCGGCACGCTTGCCGCTGCGCCTGCGGGCACCAATCGCAAGCTCTATTCCGACGAAGACCCGATGTTGCAGGCGACTTTCCCCGCCAAGATCGACCTCTTGAAGGAAATCGACGCCTTCGCGCGCGGGCTGGACCCGCGTGTGGTGCAGGTCTCGGCCACGGTGGCGGCATCCTTGCAAGAGGTCGTCATCCTCCGCCCCGAGGGCACCTTGGTGACGGATGTGCGCCCGATGTCGCGGCTCAACATCAGCGTGATCGTCGAAGAAAACGGTCGCCGCGAAAGCGGCGGCATGGGTGGCGGCGGGCGCGCGGGGCTGATCGGGCTGATCGGGCGCGACCATTGGGAACCCGTCGCGCGCGAGGCGTTGCGCATCGCACTGGTCAATCTGGATGCCGAACCCGCGCCAGCGGGCGTCATGGACGTGGTCCTTGGCCCGGGCTGGCCGGGGATCCTGCTGCACGAGGCCATCGGCCACGGGCTGGAGGGTGACTTCAACCGCAAGGGATCAAGCGCCTTTGCCGGTCTGATGGGCCAGCAGATCGCCGCCAAGGGGGTCACCGTGCTGGATGACGGGACGATCCCCGACCGGCGCGGCTCGATCACCGTCGATGATGAAGGCACGCCCAGCGCCAAGAACACCCTGATCGAGGATGGCGTGCTGGTCGGCTACATGCAGGACCGGCAGAACGCGCGGCTGATGGGGGTGGCACCCACGGGGAACGGACGGCGCGAAAGCTATGCCCATGCGCCGATGCCGCGTATGACCAACACATATATGTTGTCGGGCGATGCCGAACCGCAGGCGCTGGTCGCGGACCTCAAGGATGGCATCTATGCTGTCGGTTTCGGTGGTGGTCAGGTCGATATCACCAACGGCAAGTTCGTCTTCTCCTGCACCGAAGCCTACCGCGTGAAGAATGGCGTGGTCGGCGCACCGGTAAAGGGCGCGACACTGATCGGCGACGGGGCAACGGCGCTGAAGCGCATTCGCGGGATCGGCAACGATCTGGCGCTTGATCCCGGGATCGGGAACTGCGGCAAGGCGGGACAATGGGTGCCTGTCGGGGTCGGACAACCGAGCCTGCTGATCGGCGGTCTGACGATCGGTGGCGCGGCTGTCTGAAATCAGGCAGTCGTTCAGGACTCGTTAACTAAAAGACCCTAGGGTCGGCTCTGCAATAGCGCGGAGCCACAAGGTTGACCGAGACTCTTTCTTCCGGACCCCCTTCCCCCCTCATCCAACAGGAAGACGTGGTTGACCGGCTTCGCCTATTGCGTTCGCGACGTGTGGGTGTTGTGACCTACCGGCGCCTGATCGCCGAACACGGATCGGCAGCGGCGGCGCTCGCGGCGTTGCCGGCGATTGCGGGGGCGGCTGGTGTTGCCGACTATGCCGTCTGCCCGCGCGAGGTTGTCTTGGCCGAGATCCGTGCGGGACGTGCGGCAGGTGCGCGGTTGGTGGTCGCGGGGATGGATCACTACCCCGGCACCTTTGCTGATATTCCCGATGCACCGCCCATCTTCTGGACCATCGGAGATATCGGGCTGTTGCAGCGGCCCTTGGTCGCGATCGTAGGGGCGCGCAATGCCTCGTCCCTTGGGCTGCGCATGGCGAAACGGCTTGCCAAGGATCTGGGCGCAGCAGGCTACGCGGTGGTGTCAGGTCTGGCGCGTGGCATCGACAAGGCGGCGCATGAGGGGGCGATGGCAGGGGGCACAATCGCCGTGCACGCGGGCGGTGTGGATCACGTCTATCCGGCGGAACATGGGGACCTCGCGGCAGAGATCGCGACAAAGGGCCTGCGCATGTCCGAAATGCCGATGGGCCTTGCGCCGCAGGCGCGGCATTTTCCGGCGCGCAACCGGATCATCGCGGGGATCGCCCGCGCTGTCATCGTGGTCGAGGCGGCGGCGAAGTCCGGCAGCCTGATCACGGCGGCAAATGCGCTGGACTACGGGCGCGAGGTGCTGGCCGTGCCCGGACACCCCTTCGATGCGCGCGGCTGGGGCTGCAACACGCTGATCCGCGACGGCGCGACTTTGGTGCGCGGGATCGACGATGTGCTGGAGGTCCTGACGGCACACAAGATCGCGGCAGCGCCGGTCCCGGCACCAAGACCGGCAGACCCCGCAAGGCGTGGTTTGCGCGAAACGGCCAAGCTCCACCGGATGATCCTCGACCGGCTTAGCCCGACGCCGGTGGCCGAAGACCAGCTGTTGCGCGATGTGCAGGCAAGCGCCACCGATCTGGCGCCGGTTCTTGTGGAACTCGAACTCGATGGCAAGGTGATCCGCACGGCGGGCGGAATGGTCGCCAAGGCGGGGTGACGAAGGCGGCAAAGCCGGACCGGATTTGTGCGCATTGACAATCCCCTGACGGGCATCACATCTTGCGCGACTTAGACCCAAGCCCGTTTCGCAAAGGATTCCCATGCCCGTCGTTGTTGTCGAATCTCCGGCCAAGGCCAAGAAAATCAACGACTATCTGGGCAAGGGTTATACTGTTCTGGCATCCTACGGGCATGTGCGGGACCTGCCGCCCAAAGACGGTTCGGTCCTGCCGGACGACGACTTTTCCATGAAATGGGAGATCGCGTCGGACAGCAAAAAGCACATCAAGGCCATCGTCGATGCGCTGAAGAACGACCCCGAACTGATCCTCGCCACCGACCCCGACCGCGAGGGCGAGGCGATTTCATGGCACCTGCAAGAGGCGCTGACCGAACGCAAGGCGATCAAGAAAGACACGCCCGTCAGCCGCGTGGTTTTCAACGCCATCACCAAATCCGCCGTCACCGAGGCGATGAAGAACCCCCGTCAGGTCGATGCGCCGCTGGTCGAGGCATACCTCGCCCGCCGCGCGCTGGACTATCTGGTGGGGTTCAACCTGTCGCCCGTCCTCTGGCGCAAGCTGCCGGGCGCGAAATCCGCGGGCCGTGTGCAGTCCGTCTGCCTGCGCCTGATCGTCGAGCGCGAAATGGAGATCGAGGCTTTCCGCGCCCGCGAATACTGGTCGGTCAAGGCCCAGCTTGAAAGCCCGCGCGGCCAAAGCTTCGAGGCACGGCTGACAACGCTTTCGGGCAAGAAGCTTGACCGTTTCGATCTGGCCACTGCCACGCAGGCCGAAATGGCGGTGCAGGCGATCACCTCGCGCGATCTGGTCGTCACCTCGGTCGAGGCCAAGCCCGCGACGCGCAACCCCTCGCCCCCCTTCATGACCTCGACCTTGCAACAAGAGGCCAGCCGCAAGTTCGGCATGGGTGCCAAGCACACCATGAGTGTCGCCCAGCGGCTCTACGAGGCGGGCCTTATCACCTACATGCGCACCGACGGGATCGACATGGCCCCCGAAGCCGTCACCAGTGCCCGCGATGCGATCAAGGCGAAGTTCGGGGCGGACTACCTGCCCGACCAGCCGCGCATGTACAAGAACAAGGCCAAGAACGCGCAAGAGGCCCACGAATGCATCCGCCCCACGGACATGGCGGTGGCGACCGAGGAGGCAAGGATCTCGGATGCCGACCAGCGCAAGCTTTATGATCTGATCTACAAACGCACCATCGCCAGCCAAATGGCGGCGGCACGGCTGGAACGGACCACGGTCGATATCACCAGCCGCGACGGCGAGGTCGTGTTGCGCGCCAATGGTCAGGTGATGATCTTCGACGGTTTCATCGCCATCTACGAAGAGGGCAAGGACGACAGCACCGAGGAAGAGGACAAGCGCCTGCCGCAACTGGCCGAGGGCGAGGCCGCCAAGAAGCTGTCCGTCGATCCCGAACAGCATTTCACCCAACCCCCGCCCCGCTATACCGAGGCCACCTTGGTCAAGCGGATGGAAGAGCTCGGCATCGGGCGCCCCTCTACATATGCCTCGATCGTGACGACGATTCAGGATCGCGACTATGTCACGAAGGACAAGAACCGCCTGATCCCGCAGGACAAGGGGCGGTTGGTCACGGCCTTCCTGACCAATTATTTCCGCAAATACGTGGGCTACGATTTCACCGCCGATCTGGAAAACCAGCTTGATGAGGTCAGCGCGGGAGACGCCAACTACAAGCAGGTTCTGGGCCAGTTCTGGCGCGATTTCTCGGCGGCCATCGCCGAAACCGCCGAATTGCGCATCACCGAAGTGCTGGAAAAGATCAACGATGTGCTCGAGCCGCATCTCTTCCCGCCGACGGCCGATGGCGGCGACCCGCGCCTCT
>NZ_DAIPIW010000062.1:0-15682 GCF_036770585.1 Yoonia sp.
TTGCGGGCAACAAGGATCGGGTTCTCGGGCATGTCGTCACGCCCCTCGTTCCCCTGACCGGTCAGGATGCGCAACAGCTTGTTCGACAGATCGTCCAGATCGTGCAACCGATCGCGCAGGTAGGGGTCGGTCGCACGGGACATGCGGGCGCGGGCCAGAGACTGTTCCTTTTCGACGGCGGCCTCGGCGGACAGGCCGTTCATCACGTCCTCTTCCATCCGCTTGAGCCAACTGCTCGAATTGGCGAACATCCGGTAGGCTTCCAGCACCTGCCTTTGCTCGCCATCGACGGTCATGACGCCGGTCAGCAGGTCATCAACACCGCTGCGCAGCTGGTCGATGGCAGAGACAAGGCGGGTGCGTTCGGTCTCGGGATCGTCAGAGATCGGGTTCGTGACCACGACGCGGGGTTCGTGCAGAAAGACCTGCCCCTCGCTGGCGCCTTCCTGTGCCGCCGTGCCGCGCAGCATCACCGGTTGCTGGTGGCGGGCCGACAGTGCGGCACCCTCGCCGACGAAGGCGCCCAATTCGGTCATCTCGGCCAGCACCATCGCCACGATCTCAAGTGCGTAAACTTCGTCCGGTGTGTATTCCCGCGCATCCTTGGACTGCACGACCAGCACGCCCAGCGCCTCGCCAAGGCGCTGGATCGGCACACCGCAGAAGGATGAAAAGCGTTCCTCGCCCGTCTCGGGCATGTAGCGAAAACCTTTGGTGGCCGGTGCGTTGGCTGTGTTGATGACGTGCCGTGACTTGGCCGTGCGTCCGACCAGCCCCTCGCCCAGACGCATGCGGGTCTGGTGCACCGCCTCTGCCTGAAGCCCCTTGGTCGCGCAAAGCTCAAGCGTTTCGGTGTCGCGGAAGAGGTAGATCGAACAGACCTCGGCCCCCATCGATTCGGCGATCAAAGACACGACCGCATCGAGCCGTGCCTGTCCTTCGTTGTCGGCGGCAAGGGCCTCGCGCAGTCGGCCAAGCAGCTTGCGGCTTTCGCTTTCCAGACGATGTGGCATTGGCCCCCCGGGCAACGGCGGGCCTGATGGCTGGGTCAGGCCGCCTTTTCCAATTCGAAGGCATCATGCAGGGCTTGCACTGCAAGTTCCATGTATTTTCGGTCGATCAACACAGAAATCTTGATTTCCGACGTGGTGATGACCTTGATGTTGACGCCTTCATTGGACAGGACGCGGAACATCTTGGCGGCGACGCCCGTGTGGCTGCGCATCCCGATGCCGACGACGCTGACCTTGGCGACGCCGGTGTCGCTGACCAGATCGTGAAAGTTGATCGCACCGCTTTGCTTGGCGTCCTGCATCGCCTTTTCGGCACGCAGCACCTGATCGACCGGACAGGAAAACGTCATGTCGGTGCGCCCCTCTTCCGAGATGTTCTGCACGATCATGTCGACGTTCACACCGGCGTCCGACAATGGGCCGAAGATCGCGGCGGCGATCCCGGGACGGTCGGCGACCGAGATCAGGGTCATCTTCGCTTCGTCGCGGGAATAGGCGACACCGGCAACAACATTGGATTCCATGATTTCCTCCTCATCGCAGACCAGCGTTCCGGCGCTGTCGGATGGTTCCTCGAATGACGACAGCACCCGCAGGCGCACCTTGTAACGCATGGCCAGCTCGACCGAGCGGGTTTGCAACACCTTGGCCCCGAGGGATGCCAGTTCCAGCATTTCCTCGAAGGCGATCTTGTCAAGCTTGCGGGCCTTGCTGGTGATGCGCGGATCCGTGGTATAGACGCCGTCGACGTCCGTGTAGATGTCGCAGCGCTCCGCACCGAAGGCGGCGGCAAAGGCAACGGCCGTCGTATCCGATCCGCCACGGCCCAGCGTGGTGATCCGGCCTTCCTTGCTGATGCCCTGAAAGCCCGCGACGACGGCGACCTTCATGCCTTCGCCGAATTTCGCGGTGATCCGCTCGGTCGGGATTTCCTCGATCCGCGCACTGGAATGGGCCGAGGTGGTGACGACCGGCACCTGCCAGCCCTGCCAGCTACGCGCGGGAATATCCATCTCCTGCAGCCGCAGGGCCATCAACCCGGCGGTGACGTTCTCGCCCGATGAGACGATCGCGTCATATTCGCGCGCATCGTAAAGCGGCGAGGTTTCATTCACCCAGCCGACAAGCTCGTTCGTCTTGCCCGACATCGCCGAGACGATGACGATCACGTCATAGCCATTGGCCACTTCCAAAGCCACGCGTTTGGCCGCACGGGCGATCCGGTCGAGGTTCGCCACCGACGTGCCGCCGAATTTCATCACAAGCGTAGGCATGGAAAGTCCTGCAAGGAGCGTCTTGAATTCAGCGCCCCCTTTAATGCGGCCATATCGGAAGGGCAATCTGTTAGTAGGGGTGGGCGCGGCCGTCCCAGGTCTCGAAACAGCCTGTGGTCTCAAGGCTCAGCGCGTCGAACCGGTCCATCAGGCCAGCGGCGCTTTGCGCAACGGTGATGTCCGCGCTCTGCCCGCCCATGTCGGTCTGCACCCAGCCGGGATGGTAAATGCCGACGGCGATGCCCTCGGGGCGCAGGTCGGTGGCCAGATTGCGCCCCAGATTAAGCGCCGCCGCCTTGCTTGCACGGTAGATGTAGCTACCGCCGGGTGCCCGCGTGTGCGAGGCCATCTGGCTTGCGATGATCGCGATCTTGCCCGCCTTGCTGGCCCGCAAGTTGGGCAGCAGCGCCTGAATGGTCAGAAAAACGCCGGTGACATTGGCGGCGAAGCCAGCCGCCCACATCGCGGCGGGATAGCCGGTGTCCAGCCGTTCGCCCTTGTCGGGATAGACGCCGGCGTTGCAGATCAAAAGATCGATCGGCGTCTCTTTCAGGCGGCCGGCCAGGTCGCAATGCGAGGCCGGATCGGTGACATCGAGGTGCAGCATCGCGCCCGCCTCCGGCAGGCGGTGGGTGCCAAGGGCCCTCGCGCCACGACAGGTGTAGCCTGCCATCAGCGCCTTGCCGATGCCACGGCTGGCGCCGGTGATCAGAATGGTCATATGGTCACTTTCCACCCCGCGATTTCTTTCTCCCCCGAAACTCCCGCCGGAGGCTCCGGCACTTGCCACCGGGGCCCGCGCCTGCGTTTGGATCCTAGTTTGTCTTCTTGCTGGGCATGAAGGGCAGGGGCAGGACAGGGATGCCGTCTTCCAGCAGCTTCTTGGCCTCATGCGGCTTGGCCTCGCCGTAGATCGGGCGTTCCGGCACAAGACCGTCATGCATGTCCCGCGCTTCGCGCACGAATTTGCTGCCGACGTATTCTGACGCGCTCTCGACCCTCTTGCGCAATTCCGCCAGCATCGCCGCGGACGGCTTTGGCGGTGTCACGCTGGTCGAGGTGCTGACCGCCGGGGCCATCATGGATTTGGAGATCTTCGTGGATCCACACATGGCGCAACTGACCATGCCAGAGGCGGCCAGCTTGTCGTAAGCCTCGCCTGACTGGAACCAGCTTTCGAAAGCGTGATCCTGATCACATTTAAGATGAAACCTGATCATCCGGTCCGTCCTTTGCGCGATGGTCTGAAAATAGACCTTCAGCGCGCCGCTGCAAGGGGCGCCTAGCGGCCAAGCAGCTTGGGATTGAAGTTCGCGACGATCTCGCACAGGGCCGGTTCGGTCAGCTTTTTCGCCGCTTTGTGTTGGGCGAACCACTTGCGGCGACGCTCGCCCTTTTCGGGCCATGCGCTGTGGATATGCGTGACATGCAGCGGATAGACCAATGCCACGATGGCGGCGTTGTTGAAACGGTTGGGCTTGGTGTAGCTGTAGACCCCAAGGCAGATGTCCTGCACCTCGCCACGCAACCCCGCCTCTTCATAAGCTTCCGTCGCCGCCGCCGCGGCGGGTGTCTGCTTGTTCATGGGCCAGCCCTTGGGCAGGATCCAGCGCTGCCGGGTGCGGCTGGTGACCAGACAGATCTGCAGCTGATCGTTCTCGATCCGCCAGCAGAGTGCCGCAAATTGCGCGCGTGTCGCGGTCTTCGCGCCACCCCGCAGCTTGAGCGGCAACTGCTTGACGAGCTGATTGTCCATGGGCACCGCCGCGAAAGGGATTATCTGGGAACTATGGCCGACGATACGCAAAGCAACACGACAGACGCAAGTGGGCTGCCCCGCTTTATCGGACATGAGATCTATCGTCATTCCAGCTATGGCGCATGGCATCCCTTGCGCGTGCCGCGGGTTTCGACGGTGATGGATCTTTCCCGTGCGCTGGGCTGGTTGCCGCCGGTGCAGTTCATCACAAGCCCGCGCGCCAAACCTGCCGCGCTGACAGGGTTTCACGCGGCTGATTATCTCGCAGCACTTCAGCGGGCCGAGGCCGAACAGGCGGTCTCGGAGGCCGTGAAGATCCGGCACTGTCTCGGGACACCGTCCAATCCGGTCTTCACCGAGATGTTCCGCCGCCCTGCGACGGCTGCCGGTGCCTCTTTGATGGCGGGCGAGCTGTTGCGCGATGGTGGTGTGATCTATTCCCCTGCGGGCGGCACGCACCACGGGATGCCGGACCGGGCCAACGGCTTTTGCTATCTCAACGACGCGGTTCTGGCGATCCAGTCCCTGCGGCGCAACGGCGCGCAACGGATCGCCTATATCGATATCGACGCGCATCATCCCGATGGTGTTGAATATGCCTTTGCGCATGATCCCGACACGCTGCTTGTCTCGGTGCACGAGCAAAACCGCTGGCCGCGCACAGGCGCCGTGACCGACATCGGGGCAGGGCAGGTCTATAACCTGCCGGTCGCGGCGGGCTTGCATGACGACGAGATGGCGTTGATCCTTGATCACCTGATCCTGCCGCTTGTGGACCGCTTTCGGCCTGATGCCATCGTGCTGCAATGCGGGGCTGACGCGGTGGCCGAAGACCCGCAATCGCGGCTGACCCTTTCCAACAACGCCCATTGGGCGGTCGTCGCGGCCCTGAAACCGCGCGCCCCGCGCTATCTGGTGCTGGGGGGCGGCGGATATAATCCCTGGTCCGTCGGGCGGCTCTGGACCGGGGTTTGGGGGATGCTGAACGGGTATGAAATCCCCGATCTGTTGCCGGATGAGGCACGATCGGTGCTGGCCGCCCTGACATGGGAAGGTCCGGTCCGCAGGCACACCCCCGCAGCCCATTGGATCACGCACCTGCGCGATATTCCAAGGACCGGACACATCCGCGCCGATCTGCGGCAGGCTGTGCACGACCTGTCGCGGCGACAGGCGGCTTGGGTCTGACGGGGCATGGGCTTTCCCCTGCTCATCGGGCAGCCTGGCTGCATCACGGCGCTTGCAAGCCCTGCCATTGCGCCCAATAGTCTGGCCATGCGCCGTTTCATCCTGACCATCGTTTTCTTGCTGGTGCCCTTGATGGCGCGGGCCGAGGTCCTGGTCTTCGCGGCGGCAAGCCTCAAGGAACCGCTCGACCGGATCGCCGCGGAATTCGGCGATGTGACGGTGTCCTACGGCGGCAGCGGCGCGCAGGCACGGCAGGTTCTGCTGGGTGCACCGGCGGATGTCGTCTTGCTTGCCAATGAGGCGTGGATGACGGCCTTGCAGGATGCGCAGGCGGTGCAGCCCGAAAGTGTCGCGGACTTTGCCAGCAATCGGCTGGTCTTTGTCGGGCCGGCCGGATCTGCGCCGCTGGACCTGACGCGCGAGGCCATCGACGCGCGGCGGGGCGGTGGCCGTATCGCGACAGGACTGACCGAGGCCGTGCCGGCAGGCATCTACGCCAAGGCGGCCTTGCAATCTCTTGATCTGTGGGATGCCTTCGCGCCACATCTGGCAGAGGTCGACAACGTCCGCGCAGCCCTTGCCCTTGTCGCGCGCGGGCAGGCGCCGTTGGGCATCGTCTATCGCACCGATGTGCGGGTCACCCCCGAGGTGACCGAGGTCGCGGCCTTTCCCGAGACCGCCCATCCCCCGATCCGCTACACGGCGGCCGTCACACGGGATGCAAAGGACGCAGCGGCGGATTTTCTGGCATATCTGCTGGGACCCGAGGGGCAGGACATCCTTGCCGAATACGGCTTTCTGCCGCCTGTCGTGGCCGTTGACTGATGCTTGGCCCGGCGGAAACAACGGCGATCTGGTTGTCGCTGCGGGTGGCGCTGGTCGCAACCATCTGTGTGCTGCCGCTTGCGGTCTGGGTGGCTTATGTTCTGGCAAGGAAGGACTTTCCCGGACGCCAGTTGCTGAACGGGCTGGTCCATCTGCCTCTGGTGCTGCCGCCCGTGGTCACCGGATACTTGCTATTGGTGGTCTTCGGACAACAAGGGCCGGTCGGAGCCTTTTTGCAAATTACCCTCGGCTTCACGCTTGCCTTTCGCTGGACGGGGGCGGCGCTAGCGGCCGCCGTCATGGCCTTCCCGCTGATGGTGCGTGCGATCCGGCTGGGGTTCGAGGCGGTTGATCCCGGGCTCGAGGATGCCGCCGCGACCTTGGGTGCGTCGCGCATCCGGATATTCGGCACGGTCACACTGCCGCTGGTCCTGCCGGCTGTGCTGGCCGCGGCCATTCTCGGCTTTGCCAAGGCGCTGGGCGAGTTCGGCGCGACCATCACCTTCGTCGCCGCGATCCCCGGGCAGACACAGACGATCTCGACGGCGATCTACGGGCTGTTGCAGGTGCCGGGCGGCGAACCGGCCGTGCTGGCGCTGGTTGGCGTCTCGATCTTTCTGGCGATGGGGGCGCTGCTGGTCTCGGAATGGCTGGCAAGGCGGATGACACGCAGGTTGGAGCGGCGATGATCGAAGTCTCCGTCAAGAAGGCCCTGGGGGATTTCATCCTTGACGCCGCGCTGGTGGCCCCCGCCGGGGTGACGGCTGTCTTCGGACGCTCAGGCTGCGGGAAGTCCTCGCTGATCAATGCCGTTGCGGGTCTGCTGACGCCGGATGCAGGCAGGATCGCAATCGACGGTGTCGTGCTTTTTGACCGCAGCAGCCGCATCGACGTGGCCACGCGCGCCAGACGCATCGGCTATGTCTTTCAGGATGCGCGGCTCTTTCCGCATATGACGGTGGATCGCAACCTGTCCTATGGCGGCAGACATGACGCGGCCCGGATCATCGAGATCCTTGGACTTGGAACCTTGCTGAACCGGATGCCCGCGTCCCTCTCGGGCGGGGAAAGGCAGCGTGTGGCACTGGGGCGCGCGCTGATGTGCGACCCGCGCATCTTGTTGATGGATGAACCGCTTGCGGCCCTTGATGCCCCGCGCAAGGCCGAAATCCTGCCCTATCTCGCACGTCTGCGCGACGAGACGCGGATACCCGTTCTCTATGTCAGCCATGATGTGTCCGAGGTGGCACGGCTTGCGACAACACTTGCCATCATGGACGCCGGACAGATCATCGCGCAGGGGCCTGTCGGCGACGTGCTTGCCGACCCGTCGATCGTCCCTCTGGTCGGCGTCAGGGCTGCGGGTGCCGTGATACAGGCCCGGGTCGCCGGGCGGTTGCTTGACGACGGGCTGACTGAATTGGCCTTTTCCGGGGGGCGTCTGTTGTTGCCGGGGGACTTCGGCCAACTGGGCCAGACTGTGCGGCTGCGGATCCCTGCGCAGGATGTCATTCTGTCACGCACGGCACCCGAAGGGATGAGCGCGCTGAACATCCTGCCGGTGGTGATCACCGAAGTAAGCCCCGGCCGCGGCCCCGGCGTTGCGGTAGGGCTTCGCGCCGGAGACGAAAAGCTTCTTGCAAGGGTAACGCGGCGCAGTGCCGGACGGATGGCACTGGCGCCCGGACAAGCGCTTTTTGCGATCATCAAGGCCACTGCCGTCGGTGCCGAGGACGTGGGGACCTGAGGCCGGCCTTTCGCATATCCCCTTGACCTTGACGCGGGCCAAACGTAGGTGATGCGCAGGACGGCGAGTGGGCAGGTAGGTTATGCAGCGGATTGCAAATCCGTGTAGACCGGTTCGATTCCGGTACTCGCCTCCATCCTGATCCTCATGTCGCCATGGACGCGCGCCACAGACGCGCATCCCCTTGCATCAGGCCGACTTCACCCGCCTAAGCTGCTTTTCAAGGTGCCGTCTGACCACATGCCGATGCCGGCTGTCACGGCCAAGGGCCCGCAGCAGCAGCGAGATTTCCTCGCGGTCGACCTCGTCCAGCTGCAGGCCGTCGAATTGGGTGATGGCCTGCGTCATCGCGTCTTCATAGACGGGCAGCGTGTTTTCCGGGGCGAACTTTTCCTCGGCAATTCTTTGGGCGGCCTGCCGTGTGACGTGCGGATCCGCCTCGAACAGGGTCCAGCGCAGGCCCGCCGCCAGATCATCGCTGTCGAACGCGGTCGCCGTGTAGCCATTGGCCTTGTGGTGGATGAAGTCAGCAAGCCCGCTGGTCCGAAAGCAGACCACCGGCGTGCCGTTGCGGATCGCATCAGAGGCGATCACTGACAGCGACTCTTGCAATGATGGAACAAGACAGACGTCCGACGCCTTGTAGAGCCGGCTTTTGTCTATCTCATCCGTGATGAACCCGACAGGGATGACCTTGAAAGGCAGGTCGAGACTGGACAAGGCCCCCGCGTCGACGGCCCCGAGGACAGCGACCGCGATGTCATCGGCAGGGTCGCACTGGGTTGCGAATTTCGCCAAAGCCTCGGCGGCGAGGGCAAAGCCCTTGCGCTTGTTTTCGGCCTTGTGCACCGCCAGCAGGATAATCTTCTGATGCTCTCCGATCCCGAACGCCTCGCGGCAGGCGGCACGACTGGGTGCCTGTGGCGCGGGGATCGGATTATAGGCGGTGCGAATGGTGTGGCCCTGCGTCAGGGGGGCACGTTCAAGCAACCCCGTGATCCAGGGCGAGATGCCGCAGAACACGATATCCGGCCGACGCCTCAGCACCATCCGTTTCAGCGTATAGGCGGCACTGACCTTCGCCGCCTCTCGGTGGTCGACGACCGCCGGGCAGCCGACGCAGCCTGAAAGATAGCCGTTGCAGGTCAGCGCAGAGGCATAGTCCTTCGGCAGGTTGGGCATTTCCGACACCTGCGCATCCTCCAGCTTGAACAGGCACCCGCCCGTATGCAGCCAGTTGTCCCGAGCCACCCAGACGATGGGGAACCCCAGCTCCAGCAGGTCCGGCATGCTCAGGACGCTGCGATCTATCGCGCCAAGGATGATGCAGTCGGGCTGATAGCGGTTGATCTCGTCCACGATCCGCTCGGAAATGCTGGTGCTGCCAAGTGTGACCCAGGTCGGCAGGTGGACACCTTTGACCGGTTGGTCACTTGTTTCGGTGCCGACCGAAGGAAAGTCATCGAGCGAGAAGCTGCGCACGCTGTGGCCGCGCGCCTTCAACAGGTCCCGCAAGCGCGCGGAAGAGGCCGCTGCACCAGCCCCGCGCCGGATGTCGAAACTTGTGCTGACCATCGCAATCCGCCGTGTCCCCTGGACTGTCTGTGCCCGCTCTGTCCGTTCGGGCACCAACCGGACCACCGAGGCCGAAGCGACAGCGCGCGCGGCGCGAAAGGGCGTATCGGCCGGCTTCGGGGGCGGCAATTTCGTAAGGTAGGAATCGATCCATGCAGGTTGCTCGAACCCGCTTTCCTGCAGAAGGTTCGCGGCCATCTGCAGCGCGCCACGCATGATGTGGTTCTCATTGGCGAGAATCGCATTGTCGGCGGCATTGCTGGCAAGGTTCGTGACGTCTGCGCGGCCGTAATAGAACGTGTCGGTTTCGGTCGCGATCACCGGTTTGTCGGTCAGTCGGGCGATGTCACGGGCCTGTTTGTCGTTGCTTTCGACAAACAGGATGTCGTCGCGCCCGCTATAGACCTCGGCCTTGAAGGGGGCATGGGCCCGCAGCCTGCGCCGCTCTTCCGCGGTGGGAAGATCCAGCATGATCAGGTCCTTGTAGGCGACATCATGCGCTGCCAGCCATGCCTCTGTTTCGGGGCGGTATTTTTCGAGGCGCGAGGTGACGATCGCGCTGATCTGCTTTTGCGGAATGAAAAGCGGTGCCGCGTTCAGCAGAAAATCCCGATATTTCGGCCCGTCGTCGTTCTGGTCGTTGGTCGGATCGACGCAAAGCACCCCATCCATGTCGAAGCAGGCGCTTTCCGCCACGATGTGGTTGCGGTAATTCCACTGAAAGATGCGCGGCTGTGCGACGCGGGACAAGACGTGGTGCGCAGGTGCGTTCTTCACCTTGTCGGGCAGGCCGAAGACAGCGCAGAAATGCAGCTCGAACGCGGTCTCCAGCGTCATGATCCGGTTCTTGACCCGCCGGAACTCGGCCCCCGTATTGACAGAATCGTCGACGATCAGGACCCGCGGCTTTTCGATGTCATCGTCTGACTGCCGCCGTCTGCCCTTGCGGCGCGAGTACATGAACAGGAAGGAATCGAGATCAAGGAAGGTGACGTTCTTGATCGTGGCGATCATGGTCGCAGGCACAATGCCCGACTTCGGAATACCGACCACGTAATCAACCGCCGGAAGTCGTGCGGCGTGTTCCGAAATGATCCGGGCCATATCGGCATAGCTGCGATAGCTGAGTGACATGATGCATCCTTCTGACTGCGAGCATTGGCTCATTTTGAGGCAACTTTTCAGAATGATTATCCCGCAAGGCTTTACGCCATCTTAATTGCCCCGCGGTTAGACCCGCTTTCGATGCAATCAAAAGGATGTCGAAATGAAAAAACTGAAAATCGCGCTCTTGTCTTCGGTGCTTGCGCTTGGTCTCGGTCAGGCGGCCCATGCCGTCTATACCTTCGAACAGCTCGAGGTTCTGCGGGAAATGGTCGATCAGGGCGATACGCAGGCGATCCTGATTTATCTGCAGGCGAACCCCATCCTGCTTGAAGGCGATGACCCGCTTGCGGTGATCCTTCGCGAATTCATCGCCATGCGGGAAAATCCGCTTGGGCGGCTTTTTGCGCCGGCGGTGCCGAACCTTGCCAGTGTTCCGAACATCCCCCGCGGCACGACGTCGGAAATCCTGCTGGCCTCGGGTTCGTTGTCGGACTTCGGGTCCTGACGCCAGACTGCAACAGCATCCCCGCCTGAAGCAGGGTCCTGCGGTGTTCTGACTGAACGCCGCAGGACAAACGGCGGCAGGCCCGGCACTCTGGTCCCCTTGCCGGCCCGGCGTCGGCCATGGGCCACATCGTGCGCAAGGGCGCAGGGACAGGGCGGCCGTTCAATATTGCTGACAGGTCCCTTCTGTGGCATGACACCGCAAAGCATCCGAACGAAAGAGTTTGCGCGTGACAGTCTACAAGAACCGCCGGATCATGATGGTCGACACCCAGGTGCGTCCGTCCGATGTCACCAAATTCCCGATCATCGACGCGATGCTCGAGGTGCCGCGCGAAACCTACGTTCCCGATCGCCTGCGCGAGGCAGCCTATATCGGCGAAAACCTGGCAATCGATTCGTCCCGCGTCATGCTTGAACCCCGGACGCTGGCGAAAATGCTGGATGCGCTGGATATCCAGCCCTCGCATGTGGCGCTCGATATCGCCTGCGGGCTTGGCTATTCCACCGCGGTTCTGGCCCATCTGTGCGATTTCGTGGTCGCCGTCGAAGATGAGGCCGACAGGGCCGCAGAGGCGCAGGGGATCCTCTCGGAGCAGGGGATCGACAACGCCGCCGTCATGACCGGCCCGCTGACCGATGGCGCGGCCAAATCCGGCCCCTACGACATCGTCATGATTCAGGGCGGCGTCGAGATTGTGCCGGCGGCCTTACTGGACCAAGTGCGCGACGGCGGCCGGATTGCCGCCGTATTTGTCGAAGGGACACTTGGCGTGGTGCGGATCGGCTATAAGTTGGAGGGATCGGTCAACTGGCGGTTCGCGTTCAATGCAAGCGCACCTGTCCTGGCCGGCTTTGAAAAACCGCGCGCATTCGCGCTTTGATGATCGGTTGCGGGCCCTGTCCCGATCCACTGATGCAGGGAAACGGAAGGTTACGCATGTTCAAACGCAAGGGCCTCGCCGCAGTGGCCGCCGTCATCGCCTTGGCCTCTGCATCTGTGGTGCAGGCGCAATCGCTGTCCGAGGCGCTGGCGTCGGCTTACAACAATTCGGGCCTGCTCGAACAGAACCGTGCCCTACTGCGTGCTGCCGATGAAGGTGTCGCGCAGTCTGTCGCGGACACGCTGCCGATCATAAACTGGTCGCTTTCGGCCAATAGAACCAGAACGACATCGCCCGTCGCCACCACCACCAATGCGGCGAACGCCCGCATTTCCGGCAGCCTCACGCTTTATGATTTCGGGGCCAGCGACCTTGCGGTCGAAGCCCAAAAAGAGGTTGTCCTGTCCACACGCCAATCCCTGCGCGGGGTGGAACAGGACGTGCTCTTGCGGGCGGTGCGGGCCTATACAAACGTCCTGAGCGCGCAAGAGTTCGTGCAACTTCGCGAAAACAACGTACGCCTGATCACGCAAGAGTTTCGCGCGGCGCAGGACCGGTTCGAGGTGGGCGAGGTGACGCGCACCGATGTCTCGCTGGCCGAGGCGCGTCTTGCCTCGGCCCGCAGCCTGCTTGCGGCGGCCCAAGGCGACCTTGCCGTCGCTTCCGCCGAATTCAATGCGGCCATCGGCCAAATGCCGACAAACCCGCGCAACGTCGGCGCCGCGCCGGTTTCGGGCACTTTGGGCGAAGCGCAGGCCTTTGCCGTGCGCAACCATCCTGCGATCCGCGAAGCACAGCACTCGGTCGCCGCCGCAGAGCTGAACGTGCGTCGGGCCTCGGCGTCGGCACGGCCTTCGGTCTCGCTTGACGGCTTTGTGGGTGTCGATCAGGACGGCAACGAAAGCGGCCAGATCGGTATCAACATCGGGGGCCCGATCTACACCGGCGGTTTGCTGGCCAGCCAGGTGCGCCAGTTCGGCGCCAATCGGGATGCGGCGCGGTCGGGGTTGCTTTTGGTGACCCAGTCCGTCCAGCAGCAGGTCGCGAATGCATGGGCGCAACTTCAGGTCGCGCGCGCGGTGCGTCAGGCATCGGACCAACAGATCAGCGCAGCACAGGTGGCCTTCGACGGCGTCCGTGAAGAGGCACAGCTTGGTGCCCGCACGACGCTGGATGTGCTGAACGCCGAGCAGGAATTGCTTGATGCGCGGGTCGGTCTGATCGCGGCGCAGGCGGATGAGGTCGTGGCCTCCTATTCGCTTTTGGCCGCCATGGGTCTGCTGACGGCCGACCACCTTGACCTTGCCGTGCAGCAATATGACCCGACAGAGTATTACAACCTCGTGAAATCGCCGCCGCTGCCGCTGTCCGAGCAGGGACGGGCCCTTGACCGCGTGCTTGAAGCGATCGGGCAGAATTAACGGAATAGTTGTCAGACTATTGATTCTCGTTTAAATTCGCGCGATGGGGCGCGTTCAGACGGGATCTTTTGCCATGTCCAGAGGGGATGAGATTGACGAATTGGTCTCTTCGGTGCGTAACTTCGTTGCGCATAAGGAGATTAATCGCATGGTGGCTCCGAAACCTGCCGACAAGCTGGTCCTGACGGCCGACACTCGTCTGTCCGACGACCAGGTCAAGGCAATCGACGCCGAATGGGCGGCAGAACTGCTCGCGCTTGAAAAGGCTGGCATTGTCGCGCCGGGCAAGGCGGTCGAGCTTTCGGTTACCGAACTGGAAGAGGCCATTGCAAAACTTCCCGAGGACTGGGCGCAAGGAAAGCCGGGTCTCGCCTTCCCGGACAAGGCGAATGATTCGTCCACGGCAGCTGAAACCCCGCTTCAGGTCGCCTCGCTGGATACTGCGGCCATCGAGAACCTTGTCACGGCGACGATGGATGATGCCATCGATCAGGACGCGCTGCGCGCTCTGGTTGTGAAGATCGTCCACGAAGAGCTCAGCGGCGAGCTGGGCGAGCGGATCACCCGCAATGTCCGCAAGATGGTCCGCCGCGAGATCAGCCGCGTGATGACCAGCCGCGAGTTGAGCGGCGACTAACCCGCAATCCGCAGCAATCCGTCGATGTCGAAATGCGCCTCGAGGTGCAGGGCCAGACGGTCGAGCGTGTCTTCGACTCCGGCACTGTAGACATGATCGGCCACCGGTTTGCCAAGATCGTCGAAGAAGGCGTTGCGAAAGGCGTCGGCGCCGAACAATCCGTGCAGATAGCATCCCTTGATCCGCCCGTCTGCGGATGCCGCCCCCTCGCCACGCCCGTCAAGTGACAGCCAGGCCCGCGCGGTATCGGGTCCTTCGGTCACGCCGATGTGGATTTCATAGCCTGTGACGGCATCACCTGTCGCAAGATAGGTCGCGTTCGACAGGGCAAGCCGCTTTTGCGGGGCCATGGTGGTGGTGACGTCCAGAAGGCCCAGCCCTGCAACCGAAGTCGCTGGTCCCTCGATCCCATCGGGGTCATGGATCTCGCGCCCCAGCATCTGGTAGCCGCCGCAGATGCCCAGCACATGCCCACCGCGCCGGACATGGGCCGCAAGGTCGATATCCCAGCCCTGCGCCCGCAAGTGCGCAAGGTCGGCAATCGTCGATTTTGACCCCGGGATAATCACAAGGTCCGCATCGCCGGGCAGGGGGCGGCCTGCCTCGATGATCTCGACACTGATATCCGGTGTCGCCGATAGCGGGTCGAGATCGTCGAAATTGGCGATCCGGTTGAGGCGCGGCACGGCGATCTTGACCTGACCGCCTGTCTTGCTGGCGATGTCCATGACGTCCTCGGCGGGCAGGCGCCAAGCATCTGCGAACCACGGCACGATGCCCAGAGCGGCCCAGCCGGTCTGTGCGGCGATGATGTCCATGCCGTCATGAAACAGGGTCGGGTCGCCTCTGAACTTGTTGATGGCAAAGCCGCGGATCATGGCACGGTCGTCGGGGGGCAGGACAGCATGGGTGCCGACCAGTTGCGCGATCACGCCGCCTCGGTCGATGTCACCGATCAGGATCACCGGAACATGCGCTTCGGTCGCAAAGCCCATATTGGCGATGTCGCCCGCGCGCAGGTTCACCTCGGCCGGGCTGCCTGCGCCCTCGACGATGACCAGATCACGGCCCGCGCCGATACGCCGGAAGCTGTCCATCACATGCGGCATCAGCTTGGCCTTCTGCTTGCCGTAGTCCCTTGCCTTCATCGTGGCAAAGCGTTTGCCTTGCACGATCACCTGTGCGCCGACCTCGCTTTCGGGTTTCAGCAGGACGGGGTTCATGTCGACCAGAGGTTCCAGACCGCAGGCCAGCGCCTGCAACGCCTGCGCGCGCCCGATCTCGCCGCCATCGGCGGTCACGGCGGCATTGTTCGACATGTTCTGCGGCTTGAAAGGCGCGACCTGCAGTCCCCGGCGGACACAGGCGCGGGCGATGCCTGCAACCAGCATCGACTTGCCCACGTTCGAGCCCGCACCCTGGATCATGATTGCTTTGGTCATGGCACCCCCACAGGCCCGTTCTTAAGGGCGGGATCGGCGCAGGGAAAGCACATGAAGACACCTGCGCATCTGATTTTCGGTCGGTCGGCATGCGGCAAGGCGGGCAGGCCCGCTGAGATCGCAGCCGCCCTTGCCGTCTCGCGGCTTCGCTGCGGGGTGCTGCGGCAGAGGGTTCGCCATCGGGCCATGCGGGGGCTGATCGTCTCGCTTGGCGCGATAGCTTTCGCGCCCTTTGTGGTCAGGGCCATCAAGTTCTGATCCCCGAAACGAAAAACGCGGCCCCGTGGGCCGCGTTTTTTGCAAGCT
>NZ_DAIPIW010000063.1:0-15497 GCF_036770585.1 Yoonia sp.
GGACCTGCGGCAGACCTATGACGGCTACGGCGCGTCGCTTGCCGGCTATAGCGCGGCGTCAACGCGGGCCATCGAGATCGAGACGACCATCCTTGACCGGATCGGGCCCGCGGTCGCGGAACAACTGGACGCGCTGGCACAGGACATCGTCGACCGCGAGCAGGTGATCGGACCGCAAGGCGCGGCGATCGTGGACCACTTGCTGATCATCCTGCCCGTGGTCGGTCTGCTGGCAACGATCACAGGGCTTGTCGCGGCCTTTCTCATCGGACGATGGATCGGCAGGTCCGTCGGACGGCTGGCCGATACCACCGATCAACTGGCGGGCGGCAACAATGCGGTCGACATCACCGGCGTGGAACATGACCATGAACTGGGGCGCATGGCGCGGGCGCTGAATATCTTCAAAGAGGCGCAGATCGAACGGGCCGCCGCCTCGGCCCAGAGGCAACGGATGCGGGAAGAACAGGACGCCGTCGTCGGCATCATGAAGGCCAAGCTGGCCGATCTTGCGAAAGGCGATATGACGACGCAGATCACCGAAAGCATCGCCCCCGATTATGAAGACCTGCGCGTGAATTTCAATGCGGCCGTCAAGGCACTCGATCAGGCGATTTGCGATGTGGCCGCAACCGGCAAACGGATCAGCGCAACCTCGGAGGTTTCACAAAGCGCCACAGTCGAACTTTCGCAACGCACCGAAAATCAGGCCGCCACGCTCGAACAGACCGCCGCCGCACTGGACGAATTGACGGCCAGCGTCAAACAGGCCGCCGACCACGCAAGATCGGTCGACGCCTCGGTCGACAAGGCCCGCCAAGAGGCCGAACGCAACGGCCAGGTTGTCGCGCAGGCCGTCTCAGCGATGAGCGAGATCGAACAATCCGCCAGCCAGATCGCGCGGGTCATCGGCGTCATCGACGACATCGCCTTTCAGACCAACCTGCTGGCGCTGAACGCCGGCGTCGAGGCCGCACGGGCCGGCGAATCGGGGCGTGGATTTGCCGTGGTCGCATCCGAAGTCCGCGCGCTGGCGCAGCGTTCGGCTGAAGCGGCCAAGGAAATCTCGGCGCTGATCGCCAATAGCTCGCGCCATGTCGAACAGGGAACAGCGCTGGTCGGACATGCGGGCGAGGCCTTGGGCGAAATCATCACGCAGGTCAACGACATCGCCCAGATGACAGGCCAGATCGCGGCCAGCGCCGAGGAACAGGCCACCGGTCTGTCCGAGATCAACATCGGGGTGAACCAGTTGGATCAGGTGACGCAGCAGAACGCGGCGATGGTGCAGGATTCATTGTCCCGCGGCGAAGACCTTGCGCAAGAGACAGCGCGCCTTGGCAGCCTGATGAACAGGTTCGCCATCTCGGGGACCGTGATCGCGGCACCTAGCGCGGGCCTGAAATCGGATGCCCTGGCGCGTGCGATCGAAAGCACGACAAGGGCCGCCGCCCCGCCCCCTGCCCGAAACGTTGCGCCGCAGACGACACACAGCGCCTTGGCGACCGGGACCGAGGGCAAGTCATATTCTGGGAAGACTTCTAGCAGGTCGCGCTGGCCCCCCGCGGCATCTGTAACGGGCAGGCTGGCAACCGGCCCATGTCAGACCAGCCGCCCGGCCCGTCCGCCCTTGCGCCGCGCAGGCCCCGCATCATCCAGCGCCGCCTTCAGCGTGACCATCATGGGATGATCCGCCGGCACATCGGGCGCGTAATATGCAATCAGCGCCGCAACCTCGGCCTTCGGTTCACGGTCCAAAGGCAGCCCCAGCGCCCAATCAAGGAAGATGCTGCGGCATTCGGGGGCGGTGACGCCCTCGATCCGGAATGCCTCGCGGATCAGACCCTTGGGATCAAAAATCCCCACCTCTGCCATGTCACACCTGTCCTTCGACCCTCAGGTCCCGCGCGATGATCGCCCCGGCACGCAATGCGGCATCCGTCATCTGCATGTCCAGTGTCGCGATATCCGGCGCTGCCGTTTCCCGCAAGAGCAGCCGTCGCGCCCCTTCGTCCAGATCGCCGATCGCGACCGCCTCGGATGTGACAAGCCGCAAGGACATCTGCACCTTCCAGAAGAGCCTGCCCGCCCGCGTCAGCACATCCGCATCCGCAGCATCCAGACAGCCGGCCGCGACACCGGCCGCCAATTGCGCCTCGGGTTGCGCATCGGCCGCACCGGCCATCAAGGCCTGCGCTTGCGCGAAAAGCTCGATATCCTGCAGGCGGCCCGCCCCTGACTTGGGTTCGCTTGAGTTGCCGTCGCCATGGGCTGCCTGCAGGCGCCGGCGCATGTCGGCGACATCCGCGCGGATCGCGGGGTTGCCCGCCTTTTCGGCGATGACGGCGCGGCGGATCTCTTCGATCTGCGCCATCAACCCCGCATCGCCCACCACCGGGCGGGCCCGTGTCAATGCAAGGTGTTCCCATGTCCAGGCCTCGGTCCGCTGATAATCCGCAAAGGCCGCAAGCGCCGTTGCCACCGGCCCCTGCCGTCCCGATGGCCGCAAGCGCATATCGACGTCGTAAAGCCGCCCCTCGGCCATGGGCGCTGTCAGCGCCGTCACCAAGGCTTGCGTCAGCCGCGCGAAATAGCTTCGCGTCGCCAGCGGGCGCGGACCGTCGGACCAGTCGATCGCCCCCGCGTCATAGATCATGATGAGATCCAGATCAGAGCCCGCATGCAGCCTTTGCAGCCCCAGCGATCCCATCGCGACCAATGCGCCGCCCCGCCCCGGGGGCTGCCCGTGTTTTTTCGCAAACTCCGCCGTCACCACCGGCCAGAGCGCGCGCAGGACCGCATCGGCCAGATCGGCGTATTGCCTTGCCCCCTCGGCGGTATCGATCAGCCCGCGCAGAAAATGCACCCCGATTCGGAAATGCCATTCCTTGGCCCAGCGACGCGCTGCAAGAAGCTGTGCCTCGTAATCGCCCGCCGTGGCCAGATGGCTGGAAAGGTCCTGCGTCAGGGCCGCGACCCCGGGCCAATCGCTGAAGAAACTGCCCCCGATCACCGCATCGAAGACACCCGCATTGCGCGACAGATATTGCGCCAGCGCCGGTGCCGTCGCGCAGATATCGACGATCAGCTGGGTCAACTGCGGATTGGCCTCGAACAGCGAAAAGAGCTGCACCCCCGCAGGCAACCCGCGCAGGAACCCGTCGAATTGGGCGAGCGCCTCGTCCGGTTTGGCGGCCTGCTGCAGATGGCCGAGGATTTCGGGACGCAGGCGGGTGAAGATCTCGGTCGCGCGCGGGGATCGCAGGGCCGGATAGGTGGGCCAGCGGCTGACCACCTCGCTGCCCCAATCGGGCACCGGCGCATCAGTCGCGGCTTCGGGGGCAAAGAACCCCTCGATCAGATCGTGGACCGCCTCCAGCCGTGTTTCAAGCTCTTGGCGCAGGGCCATGTCCGATGTCCCCATGAAGGCCGCCAGCCGCGCGAAGCCTTCCGCGTCAGCGGGCAGAACCTGCGTCTGCGCATCGTTGATCATCTGCAGCCGATGCTCGACCTCGCGATGGAAGCGGTAGTGATCGTAAAGCTGATCGGCGACGTCTCTTGGCACCCAGCCCGCCTCTGCCAGCCTGTTCAGCCCGCCTTTCGTCGTGCTGTCGCGCAAGCCCGGATCGCGCCCGCCAGCGATCAACTGCCGCGTCTGGGTGAAAAATTCGATCTCGCGAATACCGCCCCGCCCCAGCTTCATGTTGTGCCCTTCCAGCACCAGCGGTCCGTGCAATCCTTTGTGATCACGGATCTTCAGCCGCATGTCATGGGCGTCCTGAATAGCCGCGAAATCAAGGTGCTTGCGCCAGACAAAGGGCGTCAGGGCCTTGAGGAACCGCGCACCGGCAGCCTTGTCGCCGGCACAGACACGGGCCTTGATGTAGGCGGCGCGTTCCCATGTGCGCCCGACGCTTTCGTAATAGCGCTCGGCGGCTTCCAGCGACAGACAGACCGGCGTGACCGAGGCATCGGGCCGCAAGCGCAGGTCGGTGCGGAAGACATAGCCGCCCTCGCGCATGTCCGAAAGCATGGCCGCCATCTGCCGGGTCACGCGGATGAAGGCGGCGCGGACCTCGTGGTAGTCCTCGGGGGCAAAGCGGGTTTCGTCGAAGAGGCAGATCAGGTCGATGTCGGACGAATAGTTCAACTCGCCCGCGCCCATCTTGCCCATGGCCAGCACGACCATGCCGCTGGCATCGGCCGGATCGTCGGATGCTGGCAGGCGGCCCCGCGCGACCTCGGCCCCGACGAGCGCCGTGACCGCCGCCTGCACCGCCGCATCCGCAAAGGTGGTCAGCGCCTGCGTCACCTGTTCCAGCGGCCAGACCCCGCCAAGATCGGCCAGTGCCGCCAGCAGGGCAAGCCGCCGTTTCCCCTGCCGCAGGGCCATCGGCAAGGCATCCAGCGTCTGGGTCGGAATGGTGGCGACAAGCGCGTCGAACGCCGCTTCGGGATCATCGAAGGCCCCGACCAGCCAATCCGCCTCGCGCGCGATGAGATCGGCAAGATAGGGGCTGCATCCCGCCGCCCCCGCCACGACCCTGGCGATCCCCTCGGGCAGCGTCCCGCAACAGGCCAGCGCCGCCGCGCCGCGGTCGGGATCATGGGCAATCGGCGCGCGGGTGATGCGATCGGCGAAATTCATACCGGCAGAGTATTGCGCCCCTGTCCAAGGTCAATCATCAAGAACCGGCCAAGCCAAGAGGAACCGATGAGCAAGAGCCTGAACCGCGTGATCCGCGCGCTTGCGGATGCCGGATTGATGATCACCCCGCTTGAACTGGGGCCCGAAACACGCACCGCACAACAGGCGGCGGATGCGGCGGGATGCGCGCGCGACCAGATCGCCAAATCGGTGATCTTTGCAGGTCAGGACACGGGCCAAGCCATCCTCTTCATCACCGCAGGCGGCAATCAGGTCGATCCGGCAAAGGCAAGCGCGCTGGCGGGCGAGCCTTTGGGAAAGGCCGACGCCGCATTGATCCGCGCCCAGACAGGTTTCGCCATCGGCGGGGTCGCCCCTGTCGGGCATCTGACCCCCATCAGGGGATTCTTCGACCGGCGGCTTTGCGATTTTGCGGTCATCTATGCCGCAGCGGGCACGCCACGGCATATCTTTCCCATCACTCCCGCTGATCTGATCAGGATTTCTGGCGCACAACTTTCTGATTTCACAACGTAATAAATGTAAATGTAAAAAACATTCACATTTTCTCTTGAAATCCCCCGCAAGGTTCCCGATATCGGTGATGTGAAAGACATTCACATTGTCCAACAAGCTAAAAGGAGCCACCCATGACCACCGCCACTTCGCAGACCCCCATGGCGATCGACCACCGCCCCGGTTTCTTTGCCCGGGCCGAGGCTTGGCTCGACGAACGTGGCAAAGGCGCATGGATCGCCGCCATGGTTCTCGGCTTCATCCTCTTCTGGCCGATCGGCCTTGCCCTTCTGGCCTACATGATCTGGAGCAAACGCATGACCAATTCTTCCTGCAAATCCCTCAGCCGCAACATCACGGCAGGCCGGACCTCGGGCAACAGCGCCTTCGACGCCTACAAGGCCGAGACCCTGCGCCGCCTGCAAGAGGAACAGGACAACTTCGAGGCCTTCCTCAAGCGTCTGCGTGACTCCAAGGACAAGGCCGAGTTCGACCAGTTCATGGACGAACGCGCCCGCAAGAACGACAGCCGCGACGTCGCAACACGCGACGACACCACAGGTCCCGCCACCGCCTAAGGCTTGGCCCTGTGCGGGGGGCCGGTTCCCCACCGGCCCCCGTCGATCTATGGACGGGGGTAGCGTCACCCCGAAGGTCCGCTTGCGGCGGGCACAGCAGGGCTGGCACCTTCGCTTGCGCGACCTACTTGGCGAATGAAAATTCCATGCTAAAGTTTCGCGCGACAACGACGGAACCCCCATGAAGCATTCACTGCCTCTTGCGCCACAATTCTATGTGACAGCCCCCCAGCCCTGCCCCTACCTGCCCGACAGGATGGAGCGGAAACTGTTCACGGCCCTGCAGGGCGACAGCGCCACGCAGCTGAACGATGCGCTGTCCAAACAGGGCTTCCGCCGGTCGCAGAATGTGCTCTACCGCCCCTCCTGTGCCGAGTGTTCGGCCTGCATGTCGGCCCGCATCGATGTCAAGAAGTTCAAACCGACGCGCAGCCAGACACGGGTCAAGAAACGCGCGGCCTATCTGGAACGCCGCGCGACCTCGCCTTGGGCAACCGAAGATCAATACGATCTGTTCCGATCCTATCTGGATGACCGACACGCCAATGGCGGCATGGCCGATATGGACATGTTCGAATTCGCAGCCATGGTCGAGGAAACGCCGATCCGCTCGCGTCTGTTCGAATATTCCGACGGCCGGGACCTCAAGGCGGTCTGCCTGACCGATATCCTCGATGACGGGTTGTCGATGGTCTATTCCTTCTTCGACCCGCAGGCCAAACGCCTTTCGCTGGGGACTTATGTGATCCTCGACCATATCCGCGTGGCCAAGAAACTGGGCCTGCCGTATGTCTATCTGGGATACTGGGTGCCCGGCAGCCCGAAGATGGATTACAAATCCAAGTTCTCGGGGGTCGAGGTCTACCGCGCGGGGCATTGGGAACCGATACGCGACAGTGCCGACTATAGCATCGACGTGCATCCCCTGTCTACCGATCCCATCGCCGAACAGGTGGCGCGGATCAGCCTGCCCTGACGCAGGTGACGTGACCCCGAAACGCAAACGGGCGGCCCATCCGGGACCGCCCGTTTTTCATGTCAGGGTCCCCCGATCAGTTCAGAAGATCGGGGATGATCGTCACGACGCCCGGGAAGAAGTAAAGCAGGATCAGCCCCAAAACCTGAATACCGATGAACGGCAAGACCCCGCGATAGATCTCGCCGGTGGTGATCGATTTCGGCGCCACCCCGCGCAGGTAGAACAGCGCAAAGCCGAAGGGCGGCGTCAGGAACGAGGTTTGCAGGTTCACCGCGATCATGATCGTCACCCAAGCCGGGTCGAAGGTGCCACCATAGATGACCGGTCCGACAATCGGGATCACGATGTAGATGATCTCGAGAAAGTCCAGCACGAAGCCCAGCACGAACAGCACCAGCATGACCAGCAGGAAGACCTGCAATTCGCTGTCGAAAGACCGCAGGAACTGCTGGATGTGATGCTCGCCCCCGAATGAGATCAATACGAGGTTCAAAAGCTGCGAGCCGATCAGGATGGTGAACACCATCGAGGTCACTTTCGCCGTCTCCCGCACGACCGGCGCCAGAACCCCGCCCGAGATCAGGACCCAGCAGGACCACAGAAGGCCGAACATCGCAAAGAGGAAGCTGCCGAAGGCGACCAGATAGGCCAGACGGTTCTCGAAGGTGACAACCTCTTGGCCCATGCGCAGATCGAAATTGCCGCCGATGATCAGCATGACGACAATCGCCAGCGCGCTGTAGACGACAATCCGCCCCGATAGCCCCTGATCCTTGCGTTTGCGGTAGGCCGCCAGCAGGATCGCGCCACCGGCACCCAAGGCCGCAGCCGGCGTCGGGTTGGTGATGCCGCCAAGGATCGAGCCCAGAACAGCGACGATCAGAACCAGGGGCGGGAAGACCACGCGCAGGATGTCGTTGCGGCCCAGATAGGTGATCGCCGGTCGCAGCCCGATGTAGGTGACGGCAAGCGGGATCAACAGGATCATCAACGTCATCCCCGGCGAGGTCGCCGCCGAGATCAGCACGATATCCGCCAGCAGGATCAATCCGACACCCGCCATCCCGATCCAGATCGGCCGGTGATCGGCACTTGGCGCAACACCGCGCGCGATGGCAAAGGTCAGACCCAGCAGCACGGCCAGCACGCCCAGACCCGTCCCGATGGGGGCGGCATTGGCAATCGCCTGGACCCGCAGTTCGGCGCGCTCTTCGGGCGACAGCGCGCGCGAGGCCTGATCGCCACCGGCGGCATCGATGGCAGCCTGTTCGGTCACGGCCCGATCCCAGGCCTGTTGCCCGTGCAGCGCGATCATCGAGTCGCGGCATTCGTCACCGACGCGCGTCCGCAAAGAGGCCGCAGGCGTCGAGTCGGTGAAGCTGTTCACGATGATGCTTTGCGACCCCATGATGTTCGTCTGAGACAAACCGATCGCCAGACCGATGATCCCGACAGGCACCGCAAGGAACCATGTAAAGCTGTCGTTGCGGGTGATCACCTCACCGCTGTCGTCGCTGAACTGGACCGGTGGGGCCTTGGACGGGTTGATCAGGGCGAAGATGAAGGCATAGCCCGCGTAAAGCACGGCCAGCAGGATCCCCGGCAAAAGCGCCGCCTGAAACAACGTGCCCACCGACAGCACCGCAGGCTGACCCAGATAGGTCAGCGCGTCGGTGCAGCCATTGATCTGCGCGCGGTTTTCCTGTGCGGCGGAATAGATGTCACCCGCCAGCGTCCCCAGCAGCACGATTACGATCGAGGGCGGGATGATCTGCCCCAGCGTTCCCGAGGCGGCGATGACACCGGTCGACAGTTGCGGCGAATAGCCGTTCTTCAGCATCGTCGGCAGCGCCAGCAGGCCCATGGTGACAACCGTCGCCCCCACGATCCCGGTCGAGGCGGCAAGGAAAGCGCCCACGATCACGATGGACACCGCCAGCCCGCCCGGCAGCGGGCCAAAGACCTTGGCCATGGTCGTCAGCAACTCGTCCGCGATGCGCGAGCGTTCCAGCACGATCCCCATCATGACGAACATCAGAACCGCCAGCAGCGTCTCGATCGACTGCCCCGCCAGCACGCGTTCATTCATCCGGTTGACCATGAAGCCGATATTGCGGTCCAGCGCCGTTTCCCAGCCTTGCGGAAACAGCGGCACCTCGTAGCGCGGCAGGTCTGGATAACTGAAGACCGAGATGGTCTCTTGCCTGACCCCCGAATTCACCAGATCGCGGAATTCCGCGCTCGAGGTATCGACCGCCGCGTGCAGCAGGATGCCCGCGCTATCAAGCGCCGCGATGATCGCGAAAGAAATGACCGCCGCGCCCATGATGGCGAAAGCCACCGGAAACCCCGACAAGATCCCCGCGAAAAGGGTCAGGAACACGATAATGATACCGATTTCGATACCGTCTAATCCGAAAAGCATCTGTCCTGCCCTATCTTAATGAATCTGCGCGACTTTTTCGGCGGTGGGATCGCCAAGCACGTCTTTGTCGAGGTATTTGCCCTCGCTTTCCTCACCCTCTTTCCACTCCAGATAAGAGCGGTAGAAGAATGCCACCGCCTGCAACAGCAGCATCAGCGCGAAGACAACCAGCAGGACTTTGAACAGGAAGTAGGCGTTGAACCCGTTGGGCGAGAAGCCGATGGTCTCGATGTTCCAGCGCAGGGCGCGCGACTGCGTCAACAGCCGGTCAAGCGAGCTTGAGGCCGCAGGGTTCGGCACCACAAGGTGCCGCCACAGAAAGAACCAGCCGTAAAGCCAGATCACCAGCGTGCCCGGGATCATGAAGATCAGCGAGCCAAACATGTCCACCACCCGCTTGGCGCGATAGCTGATTGCGGAATAGACAAGATCGACGCGGACATGCCCGCCTTGCACGAAGGTATAGGCGGCGCAGAGGCAGACGATCATCGCATTGTAAAGCTTCAGCTCTTCCGACCACCAGCTGACGTCCTTGGTGAAGGTTGTGCCAAAGCCGATCCCGATCTCGGCCACGGCGAAAACGCGCTGCATGAAGATGATGACGATCTGTTGCAGCACCATCAGAAGGCCCGCCCAGGCGGCGACACGGCCGACCACATTGGCAAAGCCTTCAAGGCCGCGCACACAGCCCCACATGAAGCTGTTCCTGACCAGGCCCACCGCGGTGACGATCAGGAAGATATTGAAGGTGACAAAGAAAAACTCGACCGAGGCACCGTAATACATGAACCGAGCCAGCGCCTCTTTCTGGGCGTCATCCATCGGCGCGTTGATCGACGTGACCCAGGAGAGCCAGAGACCGGGGTTGAAGATCGCGTAAAAGAAATTGTAGTAGGCCTCGATCATATTGGCGAAAAACCATCCGATCGCGCTCCCACCCCATGATTCAACCAGTCCCATAGGAGTCCCCCGGCTGCAAAGTGTCGCGTCAAATCCGCAGGGCCCCACCTGTCGCGGGGCCCTGCGACGTATCGTTACCGGACCTGACGGTCCGGCAAGCGTCCTTAGCCTGCCTTGATGCGGTTCCGCTGGCGGGTGAAGACCTCATCGGAAATGCTGGTCCAGTTGAAGACAGACTGCGCTGCCTCTTCCTGGCTGGCACGGATGCGCGCGAACAGCTCGTCGCCCATGAACTCGTTCAACGCCTCATCCGAGGCAACGCCGAAGGCGTCCCAGATCTCGTCCGAGAACTGCATGACCTTGACGCCTTGGGACTGAAGGCGGGCCAGTGCGGCACCGTTGTTGTAGTTCGACTGCGACAGCGACCATTCATGTGTCGCATAGGCCGCTGTTTCACAGATCGCCTGCTGCGCCGGTGTCATTTCATTCCAGACGTCGCGGTTGAAGGCAGCCGACAGAACCGAACCCGGCTCGTGCATGCCGGAGGTATAGTAGAATTCGCAGATTTCCTGGAAGCCAAGACGTTCGTCCGCGAATGGGCCGATCCATTCCGCCCCGTCGATCGCACCCGACGCCAGCGCCTGATAGATTTCGCCGCCGGGGATGTTCTGGATCGAGGCACCGGTGCGGCCCAGTGCCAGACCACCGATACCGGGCATCCGGAACTTCAGACCCTGAAGGTCGGCAGCGGTGTTGATTTCCTTGTTGAACCAGCCGCCGGGCTGGTGGCCGGTGTTGCCGCAGAAGAACGACTTGAGGTTGAAGATCTCGCCCAGTTCGTCATGCAGCTCTTTGCCGCCGCCGTGGTGATACCAGCTTGTCATCTCGCCACCGGTCGCACCGAAAGGCACGGCGGTGAAGAAGTAGTAACCTGGGTGCTGGCCGCCGAAGTAGTAATCGGCCGAGTGGTAGATATCCGCCTGACCGGACGAGACGGCGTCGAAGACTTCGAATGCACCGACCAGCTGACCGGCTGCACGCTTTTCGATCGTGATCTGACCATCCATCATGGCGTTGACAACGTCCACGAAGTGGAC
The DNA here is from genome assembly GCF_036770585.1 of Yoonia sp. Taxonomy (GTDB): domain Bacteria; phylum Pseudomonadota; class Alphaproteobacteria; order Rhodobacterales; family Rhodobacteraceae; genus Yoonia. The sequence continues at coordinate 11,144 of NZ_DAIPIW010000063.1, forward strand.
GGCCGCATCGTCGAATACGGCAAAACCGTCAGGAACGGATGTCACCATCGTCAGCGTGCGGCGACCCTGAGCATAGGCGGGCGCTGCCAGCGTGCTTGCAGCAGCCGCTGCACCACCGACGGCGGAATTCTTTAGAAAGGAACGACGATCCATATAGTTTTCTCCCGGATGAAAAGCTGCCCCTCTCCCTTGAGGCAGCGTTGAAAGTGCCCGCATCCTAGCGTCACCTTGCGGAAGATAAAGCGTTGATATTGGTCATCAGGCCAAAATTGTCTGTTTTTCTTACCAATCCGACCGGGTGTTTGGGCGCTAACAGGGAATCCGGTCCGTTTTTGGTCACTTATTGTGCAATTCCGCCCGATGGACAGGGTCAGACGATTCTTGTGTCTAGCGGCGGGCAAGGTGCCCTTCTGTGGTCCCGTCCGACCACGAAAAACCCCGCGCCTTTGCAGACGCGGGGCTGTCTTGGGGTCCGCCTGGACCGTCGCGGGATCAGTTCTCGACGGTCTGCTGGATGCTTTCACGCACGATGGTGAACCACTCGCCCGACAGACGCAGCTCTTCCAGACCGGCGTTGATGATCGGCAGCGCCTCGTTTGCGAAGGCGTTGTCCTTGCCCACGAAGATATGCGAGGTCACGGTGCCGCGCAGCGCTTCGAGCGTGGTGATCTCGTCGACCATGCCGGCTTGGCGGATGTCTTCCTCGGCGGGCAGGGCGTCATAGGTCATGACATCGACTTCGCCGTTGCGCAGCAGTTCCACGCAGGCTTGTTGCGAAACCGGCTGCACAAGCGTGATGTTCGGCTCGACCAGCTCTGTCGCTTCCATGTCGAAGAGGAACCATGCCTCGGGGCGGCAGACGCGCGCGCCGAAAAGGTCTGCATGGGTCGTCGCATTGGCGTATTCACTGCCATTGAGCGTGTAGAAATCGATTAGAATTTCGTAGAACGCGTCCGAGTGGTTGAAGTTGGTGCAACGATAGGCACTGGCCGGCCCAAGGTTCTCGATACGGTCGCAGTCGGGCTTGAACCACGGGAACACCATGTCCAGCGCCCCAAGCTCGGCCAGTTCGAAATGCGAACCCCAGTCATTGACGAAAGAAATCGTATAGGCCTGATCGGGGTTGCCCAGCTGCATCGAGCGATCGACCATGCGGGTGATCATGCCGCCACCGGGCAGGTCCTCGTCCGAGAACGGCCGGTAGTTTGTCGCGGTGGCGATGCGCAGCGCGCGGGTGGGTTGCGTCGTGACCGGTGCAGGTTCGGTCGAGGCCGCAACGACAGGCGCGGCACCGGTGCCGGGCAAGGACCCGTCGGCACAGGGAATCTTCAGCGCTTGCCCGACCTCGATGACGTTCGGGTTCCTCAGCACGTCGCGGTTCGCGTCGAACAGCAACTGAAAGCCGCCCCGCACTTCGGCGCGCGACGCGATCTGGCTAAGCGTATCGCCCGGCACGACAGTATAGATAGAGCAGGCTTCCTGTGCAGCCGCCTCGGTCGTGGACAGCGTCAGCAGCCCTGCGGATGCGGCCATGACGGCCACAAGACTTGCCGCAGCGCCCTTGGCGCCCAATGACTTGCGCCCCGTCGCGAAATTTTTCGTATGAAGATCCATAAAATTACCCTCGGTTTCTGGTTTCCTTGGGGAAGACTATTCCCAACAAAGAGGCGAAATGTTGACAGAATATAGGTAATCGGCGTTCGCCTGCAGGATTTGTCAACCACCATGACCTGACCATCGACCCGTGACGTCACCTGCCGACCACGGCCAAGATCACCGCGCAGGGGCTGAAATTTTTCGGGCGCGTTTCCCGCAAGACGGTTGCACCCCCTGCCGTTGCGACCCACTTTGGGACAGTAACGCGATCGAAGGAGTGCTGCCCTCATGTCTGAAACGCCGACCTACACCCCGCCGAAGGTCTGGACCTGGAATCAAGCAAGCGGGGGACGTTTCGCCAATATCAACCGCCCCATCGCAGGCCCGACCCACGACAAGGACCTGCCGGTCGGCAAGCACCCGCTGCAGCTTCATTCCCTTGCAACACCGAACGGCGTCAAGGTCACCGTCATGCTCGAAGAGCTGCTGGCGGCGGGCCATGATGCCGAATATGACGCCTGGCTGATCAATATCACCGAAGGCGACCAGTTCGGCTCGGGCTTCGTCGATGTGAACCCCAATTCGAAAATCCCCGCCCTCTTCGACAAGGACACCGGTGTGCGGGTTTTCGAAAGCGGCGCGATCCTGCTTTATCTGGCCGAGAAATACGGCGCCTTTCTTCCCAAAGCGATCGAACCACGGACAGAGACGCTCAACTGGCTGTTCTGGCTGCAGGGGTCGGCGCCCTACTTGGGCGGCGGTTTCGGGCATTTCTACGCCTATGCGCCCGAAAAATGGGAATATCCGATCAACCGCTTCGCGATGGAGGCGAAACGACAACTGGATGTTCTCGACCAGCGGTTGGAAGAGTCCGAATACCTCGGCGGCAGCGATTATTCGATCGCCGACATGGCCACCTGTCCATGGTATGGGGCCTTGGTGAAGGGCCAGCTCTATGAGGCGGGCGCGTTTCTCGATGTCGGATCCTATGAACATGTGAACCGCTGGGCGGATCAGATCATGGCACGACCGGCCTACAAGCGGGGGCGCATGGTCAACCGCGCCTTCGGCGATCCGGCAGAGCAACTGCGTGAACGTCATGGTGCCAGCGATTTCGAGACCAGCACCTGGGACAAGATCGGCGACGGCCGCTAAAACGACAGGAGTGACCCCGCCTTGCGCCTGACGCTTGCTTCCTATGGGTTGCTCACAGGGATCGTGCTTGTCGTCGTTGTGCCGTTCCTTGTCGCGGTCAGTTATCGGGCGGAGCAGCGCCAACCCGACCTTTCGCCAGAACGGATCATCGCAGCGTCCCAAGGTGCTTTCGCGCCTGCGATTCCACCTGCGGAAGACCTTGCGGTCTTGGAACTGGCGGCGGAACAGGGGATCGCGCTAGCCCAGAACAACCTCGCTGTAATTCTGCTGCGCACCCGTGACAGCCGGAACCACGACCGCGCGGATCGTCTGCTCGAGGCTGCGGCGGCGCAAGGGCTCGTGCAGGCGCGCTACAATATCGCCTACCGCATCCCATACCGTTTCAATACCGACCCCGCGCTGGTGGAACGGCAGATCGACCTCTTGCAACGGAATGTGGCCGCAGATGACATACATTCGATGGCGCTATTGGCCGCAAGGCTGGGATTTGAGAACAGAGAGAGATTCGTCGAAGACAGACAGGCCGAACAACTCGCGCTCCTGCAAAATGCAGCCGCAACCGGCGATCCCGATTACCTGTTCCTGCACGGGGCCGAGCTTGTGGACCGCGTCCGCAATATGCCTCCATCCGACCATTCGCCCGCACGTCTTGTGGTTATGGAACTGGCATTGGAGGCCTTCCTTGCGTCATTTGAACAGGGCGAGCCACGCGCCGCACAGCGCATCTCTGCGATGATCGCGGAAAGAAACGTGGGGGCCCTCACCGACCGGCTGGCGGCGATGGGTCTGCCGACAAGCGACCTCGAATGGCTCGACATGGCGGGACAAGCCGGTCTGGCCTATGCCGACTGCCACTATGCCCGCAAGGTCTTGGGCGATCTCTGGCCGGACGATCTAATGACAGAGCCGCTGTATCGGATCAGTGCAGGCATTGTCCAAGACGCCCTGACCCATCCGCCTGAGCGGCGGCAGAGGGCACTTGACCTCGCCGAGGCCTGCGCCACACCACCGCAAATACCCGAGTTTCGCCCCCGCGCTTTCGGTCACACCGCCCTTTATCTGGCGAAACATCGGGGCGGTTGGCCCGCCATAGGCGACAGTCGCGGTCAGGCAGATGTCATGCTCGGCGTTATCGCCGCCCTTGGCGTTTTCGGACCCGTCGATCGCGAGAAAGCGGCGTTCCACTTTGACCGCGCTGTCCGTGTGCATGACTATCGGGGTGGCGTCGGCTTTCTTGACAGGTTGGACTGATCCAAAACCACGCTCTGAAAGAAAATTACGAATCCGCCCCATTTGGCGACATTTTCTCCAGATGGGCGGTTGACCCCCCTATCCGCCCGCACTAATGTCCGCGCAGACGAAAGGACGCCAGATGACCAGCATCGTACTAGTGGTGAGAAAAGCGCGCATGGGCCGGTAACGGTAAAGCCATAATGCTCCCATGCGCCCCCGACAAAATCGGGGGTTTTTTTGTGACAGATGACAACAGATTGCGACAGGACGCGAATGAGATGAGCAAGACCATGACGGGCGCAAAAATGGTGGTTCAGGCCCTGATCGATCAGGGCGTGGACACGGTGTTTGGCTATCCCGGTGGTGCCGT
>NZ_DAIPIW010000064.1:0-15183 GCF_036770585.1 Yoonia sp.
GCGACCAGAACCTTGGTCTCGCCCGCCACGAAACGCGCCATGGCGGCGTCTTTCTCCGCCGGTGGCATCTGGCCATGGACCAATCCCACCATTTCGTCACCCAAGGCGGCCCGCAGGCGTTTGAAGCGTTCCTCGGCGGCTGTCGCCTCCAGCACCTCGCTTTCGTCGACCAAGGGGCAGACCCAATAGGCCTGACGCCCCTCGGCCAGAGCTTGGCGCAGCTTGCCGACGACTTCATCCATGCGGGCGGATGACACCAGCGCTGTCTGCACCGGCGTCCGTCCGGGCGGCTTTTCATCAAGCACCGAGACATCCATGTCGCCGTATTGCGCCAAAGCCAGCGAGCGGGGGATCGGCGTCGCGGTCATCACCAGCACATCGACCGCCTGACCCTTGCTGCCAAGTTCCATGCGTTGCGCCACGCCGAAGCGGTGTTGTTCGTCGATGACCGCCAGCCGCAGGTTCTGAAAATGCACGTCCGGCTGGAACACCGCATGGGTGCCGACAAGGATGTGAATATCGCCACGGGCCAGATCGGAAAGCTTGGCCTGCCGCCCTGCCCCCTTGTCACGCCCCGTCAAAATCTCCAGCCGCACACCCACCGCCGCTGCCAGCGGTTGCAGCCCGTCCAGATGCTGCCGCGCAAGGATCTCGGTCGGGGCCATCATCACGCCCTGCCCGCCCGCCTCGACCACCGCCAACAGCGCCAGAAGTGCGACCAGCGTCTTTCCCGACCCGACATCGCCCTGCAGCAGGCGGCCCATCCTGATGGGGGCGGCAAGGTCGGCCGTAATCTCTGCGATGGCGCGTTTCTGCGCATCGGTGGGCTGATACGGCAGGCTGACCAGCACCCTGGATGTCAGCGCGCCGGTCGCCTGCGAGGCTTGGCCCTTGGTCCGCCGCGTCGCCGCCCGCGCCAATGCGAGGGTCAATTGATGGGCCAGCAATTCGTCATAGGCCAGACGTTCCCGCGCGATGGCATGGGGCGAAAGCTCGGCGGTGGCCTGCGGCGTATGGGCGGCCTCCAGCGCGGCTTTCCAGTCCGGCCAGCCTTCGCGTTTCTTCAGCGCGGGGTCGATCCATTCGGGCAAATTCGGCGCATGGCCCAGGGCCGAGCGCGTCGCCTTCCACATGGCTTTTTGCGTCACTCCTGCGTGCAGCGGATAGACCGGTTCGAAGACCGGGATCTCGGCTGCCTTTTCAACAGGCACGACATGATCGGGATGGACGATCTGGGCGATACCGTCGAAAATCTCGACCTTGCCGGACACCAGACGCCGGCTGCCGGTCGGCAGAAGGTGTTGCAGATAATCGGTGCGGGCATGAAAAAAGACCAACTGGAAACTGCTCTGCGCATCCTCGACGAAGACGCGGTAGGGTCGCCCCTTTGTGCGGGGCGGATGATGGGTGCCAATGGTGACTTCGACGGTGAAGGTCGCAGGGGGCACAACCTCGGCCAGGGTATGTCGCCTGCTGCGGTCGATGCCGCCTGCAGGCAATGTGAACAGCAGATCGCGCGGATGCGCGACACCGGCCGCCGTCAGGGTCTGGGCGGTCTTCGGCCCGATCCCGTCCAGTTTGGTCAAAGACGCAAAAAGCGGGAAGAGGATCTCTGGCCGCCCGCTCATCCGTCGCCGATCAGGGCCAGCCATGCGTCTTCGTCGATGGTTTGCACGCCCAGTTCCGAAGCTTTCGCAGCCTTCGATCCCGCCCCCGGGCCTGCCACCAGAATGTCCGTCTTGGCGCTGACCGAGCCCGAGACCTTGGCCCCTAGCGCCTCGGCCCTTGCCTTGGCCTCGGCCCGCGTCATACGTTCGAGGGTGCCGGTAAAGACGACGGTCTTGCCCGCGACGGGGCTGTCGGTGGCGACTTGCGCGGCATCCGCGATGGTCAGTTCGGCGGCCAGCGCGTCAATCGATGCGCGCTCTGCCTCTTGCTGGAAGGTGGTGACGACCGAGGTCGCCATGACGGTCCCGACGCCGTCGATCCCCAGCAGGTCGTCCCAGACCGGCCCCTGTCCGATCTCGGCCGTCGTCATCGCGGTTTCGAAAGCCGACCACGATCCGTAGTGGTTTGCCAGAAGCCCCGCCGCAGCCTCGCCCACATGACGGATGCCGAGCGAGAAAATCACCCGCGCAAGCGGGATGCTGCGTTTCTCGTCGATCGCGTCGAAAAGCTTGGCGGCGCTCTTCTCGCCCCAGCCTTCGCGGTTCTTGAGCTGTTGCAGACCGGTCCCGTATCGATCACGCAGCTTGAAGATGTCGGCGGGGGTGGCGATCCAGTTGTCGAGATAGAATTGCTCGACCTGCTTTGCCCCCAGTCCCTCGATGTCGAAGGCCGCGCGCGAGACGAAATGTTTCAGCTTCTCGACCGCCTGCGCAGGGCAGATCAATCCGCCGGTGCAGCGGCGGACGGCATCGCCTTCCTCGCGGATCGCATCGGATCCGCATTCGGGGCAGCGGTCGGGAAAAACGAAGGGCACGGCCCCTTGCGGTCGGCGCGCAAGGTCGACATCGGCAATCTTCGGGATCACGTCACCGGCGCGGTAGACCTGCACCCAATCGCCCGGGCGCACGTCGTTTCCGCCGCGGATCGGATTGCCCGAACCGTCCTTGCCGGCGATGTAATCCTCATTATGCAGGGTCGCATTGGACACGACGACGCCGCCCACAGTCACCGGGCGCAGGCGCGCGACAGGCGAAAGGGCACCGGTGCGACCGACCTGGATGTCGATCGCCTCGAGCACGGTCCAGGCCAGTTCGGCAGGGAATTTGTGGGCAATCGCCCAGCGGGGGGTGGTAGAGCGAAAGCCGAGACGCGCCTGCAGCGCCAGATCGTCGACCTTGTAGACGACACCGTCGATGTCATAGCCCAAGGTCGCGCGCTGTGCCTCGATCTTGCGATACTGCGCAAGGGCGGCATCAGGCCCGTCGCAGGTCACCGTCAGCGGATTGGTGGAAAATCCGAAGGATGCAAGCCTTGCAATGGCGCCGGATTGGGTCGGTGCCAGCGGCGCGGACACCGCGCCCCAGGCATAGGCGAAGAACCGCAGCGGTCGCGCGCGGGTGATCGCGGCATCGAGTTGCCGAAGCGAGCCTGCGGCGGCATTGCGGGGATTGGCGAAGGTCTTGCCGCCTGCCGCCTGCTGCCTGTCGTTCAGGGCGACAAAATCGGCGTGGCTCATGTAGACCTCGCCGCGCACCTCCAGCACGTCCGGTGCGCCGGTGATCGTCGCGGGAATGTCGCCGATCGTGCGGGCATTGGCGGTGACATTCTCGCCCACAGCGCCATCGCCGCGGGTTGCCGCCTGCACCAGCTTGCCGCTTTCATAGCGCAGCGACAGCGACAGACCGTCGATTTTCGGCTCGGCGGTATAGCGCAAAGGTGCCGCGTCACCGATCCCGAGATACCGGCGCACCCTTTGGTCGAAGTCGCGGATATCGGCGTCGTCAAAGGCATTGGACAACGACAACATCCTGACCGCATGCTGGACCTTGCCGAACCCGTCTTGCAGCGGGGCACCGATCTGTTCGCTGGGGCTGTCGCCGCGCTTGAGGTCGGGAAACCGCGCTTCGACCGCAAGGTTGCGCTGCTTCAGGGCATCGTAGTCCGCATCCGGGATTTCGGGCGCGTCATCGCGGTGATATGCGAGATTGGCATCGGCGATGGCGGCCGCAAGGTATCCCAGTTCCTCGCGCGCTTCATCTGCGGTCAGACTGTCAACGGGCCGGCCCATCGTCGCAGGCTGTTTCACCCTATCCGCCATTCCGCCCCCCAAGGTCACACCGTCTTGCATGACCATAATTAGGCGGAGGCCGGATCAGCGTCCAGCGTTCATCGGGGGCTGTCGCCGCAGCTTTGCGTGGCGCAAGGCCTAGGCCCCGACGGCAAGCGCCTGAGGCCGCGCGACCGGTTCGGGATCTCGCAGAACATAGCCACGGCCCCAGACGGTCTCGATGTAATTGTCGCCCTCTGTCGCCTCGGACAATTTCTTGCGCAATTTGCAGATGAAGACATCGATGATCTTCAGTTCCGGCTCGTCCATCCCGCCATAAAGATGGTTGAGGAACATTTCCTTCGTCAGGGTCGTTCCCTTGCGAAGCGACAGCAATTCCAGCATCTGGTATTCCTTGCCGGTCAGATGCACGGTCGACCCGTCGACATCGACCGTCTTGGCATCGAGGTTCACCGCGATCTGGCCTGTCTTGATGATCGACTGGGCATGGCCCTTCGAGCGCCGGATGATGGCGTGAATGCGCGCGACCAGTTCTTCGCGGTGGAAGGGTTTGGTCAGGTAGTCATCGGCACCGAAGCCGAAACCCTTGATCTTGCTTTCGGTGTCATCGTCACCGGACAGGATCAGGATCGGCGTGCCGATCTTGCTGAGCCGAAGCTGACGCAGCACTTCATGCCCGTTCATGTCCGGCAGGTTGATGTCCAGCAGGATCAGGTCATAGTCGTAAAGCTTGGCCAGATCGATGCCTTCTTCGCCAAGATCGGTGGCATAGACATTCAGGTTGGCGTGGGTCAGCATCAGTTCGATGCTCTTCGAGGTCGTGGGATCGTCTTCTACCAGCAAAACACGCATGCGGACACTCCAGTCAGTTGGGCTGGTCCAGATAACGCAAGAAAGGTTAACCACACGTTACCAGCAACGTGATTTCTGCCACTTCCACCTATGGTTGTCTATACTTTTGCAAGGCGGTCGCCTTCAACGCCGCCTCGCCATGCTGCGCCATCGCCGCTTCCCATTCGTCCAGCTCGTCCTCGGACAGCGCATAGCGTTCCAGCGCCTCTTGCCGCGTGATCAGCCCGTGGGTCACCGCCTTGATCACCACGGCCTTGCGCGATGCGACCCATCGGCGGGTATCCGACGCCGGCAGGTCGGCCCGGGTCAGGACCGACCCATCCGGCAATGTCACCGATCGCGGGCCGTCGACTTTACGAAGATACATCACTGATCCCCTTTTTCTTGCACTGACGGCGGGTTATTCCAGCCAAGCCTTAATGAGGGGTAACGGCGCCCCTTGAGATTAGGTCGCATTTTCCTATCTTTCGACGCGAAACCGTCTTATCAGGCCTGCCATGTTGGATTCACCGCTCAATTCGCTGGGGTTTGCGAAACCGCCCAGCCAGACTCGCGTCGTCGTTGCGATGTCGGGTGGCGTGGACAGTTCCGTCGTCGCGGCCATGCTGGCGGACGAGGGCTATGACGTGGTGGGCGTCACGCTGCAACTTTATGATCACGGGGCGGCGCTTGCCAAAAAGGGGGCCTGCTGTGCCGGGCGCGATATCCACGACGCGCGGCGGGTCGCGGAAGAAAAGGGCTTTCCGCACTACGTTCTCGACTACGAAAACACCTTTCGCGAGGCGGTGATGGACGAATTCGCCGACAGCTATCTCGGCGGCGCAACGCCCGTGCCCTGCATCCGCTGCAACGAACGGGTCAAGTTCAAGGACTTGCTGGAAACGGCAAAGGACCTCGACGCCGACTGCATGGCGACGGGCCATTATATCCAGCGCAAGATGGGTGCCGCGGGTGCCGAGTTGCATGCGGCCGCCGACCCCAGCAAGGACCAGAGCTATTTCCTGTTCTCGACGACGCAGGAGCAGCTCGATTATCTCCGGTTTCCCCTCGGGCATCACAAGTCCAAGGAAGAGACCCGCGCTCTGGCGGCCAGATACGGACTAAGCGTCGCGGACAAGCCGGACAGTCAGGATATCTGCTTTGTGCCGAACGGCGACTATGCCGCCGTGATCGAAAAGCTGCGCCCCGGTGCGGCCGCCCCCGGCGAGATCGTCGATCAGGACGGCAAGGTGCTGGGCACCCACAAGGGGGTGATCCATTACACCGTCGGACAACGGCGTGGCCTGGGCATCGGCGGGCTGGCTGATCCGCTTTACGTGGTGCGTCTGGATGTGGCCAACAAACAGGTCGTGGTCGGCCCGAAAGACATGCTGGCGACACGTCGGGTCCCCGTCCGAGAGATCAACTGGATCGGTGGCGGCAGGTTGACCGACAAGGCCGAACACCAAATCGCGGTGCGTGTCAGGTCCACCCGCCCTCCGACGGATGCCATCCTGCGGCCGATTTCGGACACGCAAGCCGAGGTCGAACTGCTGGTCGCCGAACAGGGTGTCTCGCCCGGGCAGGCCTGCGTTTTCTACGACCCCGAGAGCACGCGCGTGCTGGGCGGTGGCTGGATCTGGCGCGGCTGACCTGCACCTCTGCGCGCATGACTGCGGCGCCGGAGCCTCCGGCGGGAGTGTCATGGGAGAAAGAAGCCAAGCGATTGCAATATCCGGTCACTTGTCTGTGCGCCCCCTCGCTTTGGGCGGCTGTCGGCGTCACATTGGCTGATGACCCGCGCCCTTTCCTGGAGAAAGTCCCATGACACTGTCCCGCCGCCACCTGTTGAGCCTTGCCCTTGCGACCCCTGCCCTTGGTCTGATCGCGCCACGCGCGACGGCGCAGACCCCGATGATCTATACCGAAAACGGTATTGCGATCGACGGCAGCGATCCGGTGGCCTATTTTGACGCCAGCGGCCCTGTCGCCGGTGATCCGGCGATCACGACCCTTTATCTGGGGGCGATCTGGCGCTTTGCCTCGGAAGCGAACCGCGCGGCCTTCGAGGCCGACCCCATGGCCTTTGCGCCCCAATATGGCGGCTATTGCGCCTATGCTGTCAGCCAGGGCTATACCGCGCCGACCGTGCCCGAGGCCTGGAGCCTGGTGGATGGCAGGCTTTACCTGAACTTCTCGACCGGCGTCCGCCGCCGTTGGGAACGGGACATCGCCGACCATATCGCAGCGGCGGATGCCAACTGGCCGCAGGTTCTGGGCTAGGCGGTCGCGGGGGCTGCAAAAAAGACTGGCGCCTGCCGCATGGCAGCGTTACCCACAGCGCCATGATTTATGCATCCGCATCAGACTGGCGCAACGCCCCGCAAAAGCGCGTCCTGCTCTTTGCCATGTCGGGGCTGGGCAAGACCTATCTATCCAAGATGCTGCGCAACACCGGTGACTGGTTTCACTATTCGATCGATTACCGGATCGGCACGCGTTACATGGGCGAAAAGATCGCCGACAACGCCAAGCGCGAAGCGATGAAGGTGCCGTTTCTGCGGGACCTTCTGCGGTCGAATTCCATCTATATCGGCTCGAATATCTCTTTCGACGATCTCAAGCCGATGTCGTCCTACCTCGGCAAACCGGGTGACCCTGCCAAGGGCGGCTTGCCATGGGATGAATACACCCGCCGTCAGGACGAGTTTCAGAGAGCCGAGGTCGCGGCCCTGATGGACACCGGACACTTCATCAAGCGGGCGGTCGATCTCTATCATTATCCGCATTTCATCTGCGACACGGGCGGGTCGATCTGTGAATGGGTCGATGCCAACGATCCCGCTGATCCGGTCCTGAAGGAATTGGCATCACAGACCCTGATGGTCTGGATCGAGGGCACGAAGGCACATACCGCGGAACTGATCCGCCGCTTCGACCGCGAGCCAAAGCCGATGTCCTATGATCCCGCCTTTCTCTTGCAGACCTGGCAGGCCTATCTGACCGAATTCGCCGTCGCCCCGGACAAGGTCAATCCGGACGACTTCATCCGCTGGGCCTTTGCCAAGGCGCTGGCGCACCGTCAGCCGCGCTACCGCGCGATGGCGGACAACTGGGGCATCAGCGTGACCCAAGAGGCCGTGGAACGGGTCACGGATACGGATGGCTTTGTCGACATGATCGCCGATGCCCTTGAGATGCGCGGCTAGCCGCTCTATCTGACGCATCCAATCAGGATCAAAGCCATGCCGATCAAACTTCCCTCTGCCCTGCCCGCCTATGACGTCCTGTCGAAGGAAGGTGTCATGGTGCTGGATGACGTGACCGCCGCGCGGCAGGACATCCGCCCGCTGCGGATCGCGCTTCTGAACCTGATGCCGAAGAAAATCCAGACCGAGAACCAGTTCGCGCGGCTGATCGGGGCAACGCCCCTGCAGATCGAATTTTCGCTGATCCGCATGTCCGAGCATCAGACCAAGAACACCGCCGCCGCGCATATGGAGGAATTCTACCGCCCCTTCTCGGAAGTCAGGGACGAGAAATTCGATGGCCTGATCATCACCGGTGCCCCGATCGAGCATCTGCCCTTCGCAGAGGTCACCTATTGGGACGAGCTTTGCGAGGTCTTCGCCTGGACGCAGACCAACGTCCATTCCACCTTCGGCGTCTGCTGGGGCGGGATGGCGATGATCAACTACTTTCATGGCGTGAAAAAGCATATGCTGGACCGCAAGGCCTTTGGCTGCTTCCGGCATGAAAACGTGGCCCCTGCCTCGCCCTACCTGCGCGGCTTTTCCGACGATTGCGTGATCCCCGTCAGCCGCTGGACCGAGATGCGGCAGGCCGAGATCGATGCCGCGGGCCTGAAGACGCTGATCACCAGCGACGAGGCCGGCCCCTGTCTGGTCGAGGACGCGGATCACCGCGCGCTCTATATCTTCAACCACTTCGAATATGACAGCGGCACGCTGAAGCAGGAATACGACCGCGACATCGCGAACGGCACACCGATCAACGTGCCGATGAACTATTATCCCGACGATGACCCCACGAAAGTCCCCCAGAACAGGTGGCGAAGTCACGCGCACCTTCTATATGGCAACTGGATAAACGAAATCTATCAGACGACATATTTCGAGTTGGATCGCATTGGGACTTAAAGTACTGACCTTCACCGCCGCCGCTTTCGGGCTTGGTGCCGTCCTGACGGGCTGCACGGGGGCGATCCGCGTGGATCGGGCCGAGGCGGCCTATCCGCCGATCGGCGACTTCGTGCAGGTGACGGGTGGACGGGTCCACTACGTGCAGGAAGGCGACGGGCCGGATGTGATCCTGCTCCATGGCGCGGGCGGCAACCTGCGGGATTTCACCTTCAGCCTGATGGGCCAGCTTACGGACCGCTATCGCGTCACCGCCTTCGACCGGCCGGGCCTTGGCTATACCGACCGCGCGCCCGGTGTCGCCACGGGCCCATTCGCGACCGAAGGCGAAAGCCCCGCACAGCAGGTCGCCATGCTGCGCGAGGCGGCGGCGGCACTTGATATCGAGAACCCGATTGTCGTCGGCCACAGTTTCGGTGGCATCATCGCGATGGCATGGGCGACCAGCAGCCTCGATCAGGACCTGCCGACGAACGCAAGGGCCGTGGTGTCCTATGCCGGCGTGCTGATGCCATGGCCGGGCGACCTCGGCGCCTATTATACCGTGAACGGCAGCGCGCTGGGCGGTGCGGTCGTCGTGCCGCTGATCAGCGCTTTCGCGCCCCCCTCGCGGGTGGACGAGGCGGTGGCGAATACCTTTGCCCCGCAAGACCCCGTCCCTGGCTATATCGACTACATCGGCGGGGCGCTGGCCCTGCGGCCGACCACCTTCCGCGCGAACGCGCGTCAGGTCAACACGCTGCGCCCCCATGTGGTCGAGATGGTCCGGCACTATCCGCGCCTGACGCTTCCCATCGAGATCATCCATGGCACCGATGATCTGACGGTCCCGATCATCGTGCACCCCGAAGAGCTGATCAAGATCGTGCCGACGGCCAATCTTGTCCGGCTTCAAGGTGTCGGCCACCAGCCCCACCAGGTGGATGAGGCCGCCGCCATCGCCGCGATCGACCGTGCCGCCGCAAGGTCCATGCCCTGACCCGAGACCTGATGCGGAATTGCGCTTCTGCCCGCAAACCCCCATATAAGAGGCGAGCGGTTTGGGAGAGATATCATGGATTTACCCTTTGATGGCGCAATCAGCCGCTATTTCGAAGAGATCGCCCCGAAAGACGTGCGCGAGGCCGTCAAAGAAGGCGAGAAGAAAGAGATCCTCAACCCCGCCTTCCCCTATGACGACATTTGGGACAATGACGACTACGAGGCCGCACTTGCCGCCTTGCAGATCGAACTGGTGCGGATGCAGTCCTGGGTCCGCGATACCGGTCAGCGCGTCGCCATCGTCTTTGAGGGACGCGATGCGGCAGGCAAAGGCGGCACGATCAAGCGGATGCGCGAAAACCTGAACCCGCGCTGCGCCAAGATCGTGGCGCTGTCGAAGCCCACGGATGTCGAAGCGACACAATGGTATTTTCAGCGCTATATCAGCCATTTACCGGCCAAAGGTGAAGTCACGATCTTTGACCGCAGCTGGTATAACCGGGGGGTCGTCGAACATGTCTTCGGCTTCTGCACCCCGCAACAGCGCGAGCGCTGGTTCCAGCAGGTCCCCGAAGTCGAGGACATGATCGTTCATGAAGGGATCAAGCTGGTCAAGATCTGGCTCAACGTCGGACGGGCCACACAGCTCAAGCGGTTTCTCGACCGCGAGAAAGACCCGCTGAAGCAATGGAAACTCAGCAAGATCGACGTGGACGGGCTGCACCATTGGGAGACCTACAGCGATGCGATCAGCGAAACGCTGCAGAGAACCCATCGCGCGGCGACCCCTTGGACGGTCGTGCGGGCCGACGACAAGCGCCGTGCGCGGGTGCAGACGATCCGGCAAATCCTGTCGCAACTTGACTATGCCCCGCATGATCCCAAGGCGCTTGGCCCGATCGACCCACAGATCATCGGAGGACCCGAGATCTGGCATGGTTAAGCGCGGCTATCATCATGGCAATCTGCGCGAGGCGCTGATCAAAGGCTGCCTGACGCTGATCGAAAAGCGCGGCCCGACCGGTTTCACCCTGTCCGAGGCCGCGCGCGAGGCGGGCGTGACCCCTGCCGCCGTCTATCGCCATTTCGAAGGTCGCGAGGACCTGATCGCCGCTGCCGCCCTGCAGGGCTACGAGATGTTCGGCGACCTGATGGAACACGCCTATGGCGATGGTCAGCCGTCAGCACTTGCCGCCTTCGAGGCGACGGGTCGCGCCTATCTTGCCTTTGCCCGCAAGTTTCCCGGTCACTATGTGGCGATGTTCGAAAGCGGCATCTCGATCCACCGGTCACCCGAATTGCATCAGGTGGCCACGCGGGCGATGGGTGTGCTGGAAAAGGCCGCCGATGAACTCAGCCAACATATCCCGATCGAAAAGCGCCCGCCGCCGCAGATGTTCAGCGCCCATATCTGGGCGATGAGCCACGGCGTGGTCGAGCTTTTCGCCCGCTCCAATCCCGGCACCAAAAGCCCCTTCCCGCCCGAAGACCTGCTGGAAAGCGGCATCGGGATCTACTTGCGCGGCCTGGGCCTCTTGCCCCCCGACAGCTAGGAGTATCCATGGACAGCCGCTTTGCCGTCTTCTTCATGATCATGGGCGGGCTCGACACCTACCTGAACGAATGTCCGACCCAATGTCTGGGCACCAGCCCGGCACCTGAACGCCTGCATGTCCAATTCGGTGACACCTACTTTCAGGAAGACATCATCGGGGAAGAGCTTTACCTCAGCTACGATCTGCCGCGATATGTCGGCGCGGTGCAGCCGACCATCGGGGCCAGCCTGACCGACACCGCGGACCTGTGGTTCGGTGCCGGCGGCAAATGGAGCACCGAACGCATCACCGACTGGCCGATCTATATCGAACTCTCGCTGATGCCCGGCATCTACTTGCAGGGCGAGGGCGAGAACATCGGCTATCCGCTTCAGTTTCGGGGGTCGCTCGCGGCGGGCTACCATTTCGACAATGGCGCCAGTGTGTCACTGGTCTTTGATCACCGGTCCAATGCCAATATCACGGAATGGAACCCCGGGATCGAGACACTGGGGATCAGGGTCAGCTACGCCATCGACTGACATGAAAAGGGCGGCCACAAAGGACCGCCCTTTCCGACATCTGAACGCAGCGATCAGCGCTTGGAGAACTGGAAGCTCCGGCGTGCCTTGCGCTTGCCGAACTTCTTGCGCTCGACCACGCGGCTGTCGCGGGTCAGGAAGCCGGCGGCCTTCAGCGCGCCACGCAGGCTTGGATCGTAAAGCTGCAGGGCTTTCGACACACCATGCTTGACCGCACCGGCCTGACCGGACAGACCACCGCCCGTGACCGTCGCCATTACGTCGAACTGATCGACAACACCGGCAACCTGAAACGGCTGGCGCAGGATCATCTGCAGCACGGGACGGGCGAAATAGTCCTTCATTTCCTTCCCGTTCACGGTGACCTTGCCGGATCCCGGCTTGATCCAGACGCGGGCGACCGCATCCTTGCGCTTGCCCGTTGCATAAGACCGGCCCAATGCGTCGCGGACAGGCTCTCGCGGGGCTTTGGTTTCGACGACGGCTGCGGCAGCGCCTTCAGCGACCTGACCCAGCTCTTCGAGCGAGTTGATTTGATCGGCCATTATGCGGTCCTCGTATTCTTGGGGTTCATGGATTTCACATCCAGAACTTCGGGCTTCTGGGCGTCCATGCCATGCTCGGCACCTGCGAAAACGCGCAGGTGGGTCATCTGCTTGCGGCTCAGCTTGCCGCCGGGCAGCATCCGCTGGACGGCTTTCATGACGACGCGCTCAGGGTGCGCACCTTCGAGGATCTCGGCCTTGGTCTTGGACTTGATGCCGCCGGGGTGGCCGGTGTGCCAGTAGTAACGCTCTTCGCGCTTGCGACCGGTCAGCTGCACCTTGTCGGCGTTGATGACGATCACGTTGTCGCCCATGTCCATGTGCGGCGTGAAGGAAGGCTTGTGCTTGCCGCGCAAGCGCATTGCGACGATCGACGCAAGACGACCCAGAACAACGCCCTCGGCGTCGATCAGGATCCATTTCTTGTCGATATCCGCAGGAGTTGCGGTAAAGGTTTTCATATCTCACCAAGAAGTTGGGGTGGCCAGTCGCCACAGTCATTCGGATTGCGGCGTTATATACGGGAAAGACGCACAGTCAATCGCCATATGCGCCAATACTTCCATATAAATCAATGTGTTAGAATTTAGGTATTATTTTACCCCACCCCATTGACCGCCCCGCAGCATGCCAAGGCGCCCGGCACAGCTTCAATCCCGCTGCGGCGGAATCGCATAGGTCATATTGGCCCGCGCCACGGGTGCCGCCTGCCCCTTGCTGAAGATCAGGGCATCGCAAACGGCAAGGCTGCGTCCCAGCTTCAGCACACGCACCGCGCAGCGCAGGCTTTGGCCTGCGGCGGGTTTGCGCATGAAGTCCATGGCGCAATTTGTCGTCACCGCCAAAGCGACCGGACCGATGCGCGACAGGATCGCCAGATAGACCGTCACATCCGCCAACATGAACATCGTCGGCCCCGAGACCGTGCCACCCGGGCGCAGGTGGCTTTCATTGACCAGAAGGCTTGCCTCCAGACCGTCCTTTGACAGGTTTTCGACGCGCAACTGCCCGTCGACCTGCGGAAATTCGCGACGGACGAAAGCGTGCAGCGCGTCGATGTCCATTTGCAGTTTCATGCCCTGCCCTTCTGACCTAGGTTAGCCATACCGACCAGAAAACGGGGGCCATGACAACATGACACTTCTTCGGCGCGACGACGCGGATCACATCGCCACCTTGACCATGGACGCGCCCGAGCGGCTGAATGCCCTGTCGGACGGGATGCTGGCGGCGCTGCAAGAGAACCTAAATGCGATCGGGACCGACAGCAGCGTCCGTGCCGTGATCCTGCGCGGGACGGGCAAGGCCTTTTGCGCGGGACACGATCTGAAGGAAATGCAGGCCGGCCGCCAGTCGCAGGATGCGGGCGCGGCCTATTTCGCGGACCTCTTCGCCCGCTGCGCGCGGATGATGCAGACGATCCAGTCGATCCCGCAGCCGGTCATTGCGCAGGTCCACGGGATCGCCACGGCGGCCGGATGCCAGCTTGTCGCGACCTGCGACCTTGCCATCGCCGAGGAACACACCCGCTTCGGCGTGAACGGCGTCAACATCGGTTTGTTCTGCTCGACCCCGATGGTGGCGCTGACACGGAACGTGCACCGCAAGACCGCCTTCGAGATGCTGACGACCGGCAAGTTCCTGACGGCGGCAGAGGCGCAGCAGGCGGGCCTCATCAATCGCGCCGTCCCCGCTGACCAGCTGGACAGCGAAACCCGCGCGCTGGCCGCAACCATCGCCGCCAAACTGCCCGCCGCCGTCAAGATCGGCAAATCCGCCTTCTACGACCAAGCCGCCATGACCACGTCAGAGGCCTACGCCTATACCGCCGAGGTCATGGTGCAGAACATGCTGCGGGACGACACGAATGAAGGGATCAGCGCCTTTCTGGAAAAGCGGCATCCAAACTGGGACTAAACCCAGTTATTATTGGCCCATGGGCTCCGCTCCTACAGCGCGTAGATCCGCCCGAACTTCTCTTCCAGATAGTCCAGTAAAGGCCCTTCACTCGGCGCCCTACCCGTCGCATGGGCAATCGTCTCGATTGGCGTCCGCAGCCCGCCGAACTGTTGCAGGTTTTCCCGCAACCATCCCGTCGCCCGCGAGGTGTCGCCCCGCGCCAGATCATCGTCCAGATCGGGGACCGCCGCCCGCAGCGCCTTATGCAGGCAGCCGGCATAGACATTGCCCAGCGTATAGGTCGGGAAGTAACCGAAGAGCCCCTCGGACCAATGCACATCCTGCAACACCCCGTTTGACGGCCTGTCCACTGCAAAACCGAAATCCGCCTCGAAGCGGTCGTTCCACGCGGCCTCAAGGTCGTTGACGGCCAGATCGCCGCTGATCAGCGCGCGCTCCAGATCGAAGCGCAGCAGGACATGCAGGTTGTATTGCACCTCGTCCGCCTCGGTGCGGATAAAGCCGTTGCTGACACGGTTGACGGTGGCGAAAAAGGCGTCTTCGTCGGTGATCCCGAAGTCGCCGAAAACCTCCTGCATCTGGCCATAAAGCCAGCCCGTGAACGCGCAGCTGCGGCCAAGCTGGTTTTCGTAAATCCGGCTCTGGCTTTCGTGCACGCCCATTGAGACACCGCGCCCCAGCGGGGTCAGCAGATGCGCGCGGTCGATCCCCTGTTCATAGGCGGCATGGCCGACCTCGTGGATCGTGGAATAGAAGCAGTTGAAGGGATCGGTCGCGCTCGTCCGCGTGGTGATCCGCACGTCAAGACCCGAGCCCGAACTGAACGGATGCACTGCCTTGTCGATCCGGCCATGGGTCACGTCATAGCCGAAGGCCAACGCGAGCTTTTCTGACAGCATCAGTTGCGCCGCCTCGTCGAATTCACCCACCAGC
>NZ_DAIPIW010000065.1:0-15020 GCF_036770585.1 Yoonia sp.
CGCCGCTCGTCCATGTCGATGAAGTCGATGACGATCAGGCCCGCAAGGTCACGCAGACGCAACTGGCGCGCCACCTCGTCGGCGGCTTCGAGGTTGGTCTTGAGCGCGGTCTGCTCGATCGAGCCTTCCTTGGTCGCGCGGCCAGAGTTGACGTCGATCGCGACCAGCGCCTCGGTGACGCCGATGACGATATAGCCGCCCGAGGGCAGTTGCACCGTCGGGTTGAACATCCCGTTCAGATAGCCTTCGACCTGATAGCGCGCGAAAAGCGGCAGTTGTTCGGCGTAATGCTTCACGTTCTTGGCGTGGGACGGCATGATCATTTTCATGAAGTCCTTGGCGGTGCGATAGCCCGCCTCGCCCGCGACGATGACCTCGTCGATCTCTTTCGAATAGAGATCGCGGATCGAGCGTTTGATCAGATCTCCTTCCTCGTAGATCTTGGCGGGCGCGGTCGATTTCAGCGTCAGCTCGCGGATCTGTTCCCACATGCGTTGCAGGTATTCGTAATCGCGCTTGATCTCGGCCTTGGTGCGCTGGGAACCGGCGGTGCGGATGATCAGCCCCGCCCCTTCCGGCACGGTCAGTTCGCCCGCGATTTCCTTCAGCTTCTTGCGGTCGGCGACATTGGTGATCTTGCGGCTGATGCCACCACCACGGGCCGTGTTCGGCATCAGGACGCAATAGCGACCCGCCAGCGACAGATAGGTCGTCAGCGCCGCGCCCTTGTTGCCGCGCTCTTCCTTGACCACCTGGATCAGCAGGATCTGGCGGACCTTGATGACCTCTTGAATCTTGTAGTGCTTGGGGCGCGGCTTGCGGACCGGGCGGACATCGTCGGTATCATCGACCTCGGACACGCTTTCGATCTCGTCGTCCTTGTCGCCGTCGTCCGCCTCGTCCTCGTCGTCGAGGTCTTCGTCGCTGGCGGGTGTTTCGACAGGCGTCTCCGAGACCAGCTCCATCGGCGAGCTGCCCTCTTCGGTATCGTCAAGGTCGATGGTTTCCATCCCCGCGATATCGCCCGATGTTTCCTCTTCGGGCGTGTCGAGCTCTTCGGTCAGAACGGCATCGTCGGACACGACATCCGCCGCCTTGGCACGGCGACGGCGGCGCTTTGGTCGCGCCTTGTCCTCTTTGGCCCGCTCGGCCTCGGCGTCGGCTTCGGCGCGCATCGCCTCGGCATAGGCCTTTTCCTCGGCGATCAGCGCCTCGCGGTCGGCAATCGGGATCTGGTAATAGTCGGGATGGATTTCCGAGAAGGCAAGGAAACCGTGGCGGTTTCCGCCATAATCCACGAAGGCCGCCTGCAACGAGGGTTCGACGCGCGTGACCTTGGCCAGATAGATATTCCCAGCAAGCTGACGCTTGAACTGGCTTTCGAAATCAAATTCTTCGACTTTGTTTCCGTCTACAACGACAACGCGGGTTTCTTCCGCATGTGTCGCATCGATAAGCATTTTCTTTGGCATTTTGTCCGTTCACACACAGCCCCGGCGGTGCCCCTGGGGATGCCGTTGTCCGTGCTATGTGATTGATATTGGCGATATACGCGCGGGCCGTGCCAGCGCCCCTTGGGGCCGCTGCATCGTGCCTGACTATCTGCGCGCCTAGCATCGCGTTTCACTCCGACCCCGGCTGGGGGCCCGTTCATGGCCCGGTCGGCGCTTTCGCGCGACCTGCGGCGTTCTTCTGACCCCGAGGGATCAAATCAGCTGCGTTATCCGAGACATGCCCGACAAGGCAGAGAATTCCAATCGGACATCACCGCACAACCAGCGCGCGGGCATCCGTTCCTTTTACATACTTGAGGAATGGCATCCTGCACAAGTGCCCCTGTGCAGCCGCATGGCGCACCCCCCGCCCTAAAGGTAATCCGAGCGTTGCAGCCCGTATTTGGCCATCTTCTCGTTCAGGGTGCGGCGCGGCAGGCACAGCTCTTCCATGACCGAGACGATCGAGCCGCGATGCCGCCGCATCGTGTTGTCGATCAACATGCGCTCGAACGCCTCGACGAATTCCTTCAGCGGCTTTCCTTCGGTGGTCATCGCGGGTTTCGCTTCTTCCACATCCGCCATCAAGAGCGAGGCAATAGACCCCGTGCCGCGCCGGTTCTGCAAAACCGCCCGCTCGGCCACGTTGATCAACTGGCGCACGTTGCCCGGCCATGGGGCCTGCAAAAGCTGGGCGGCCTCCTGTGCCGTCACCTCTGGCGCGTCACAGCCGTATTCGTCGGCGAACTGTTCGCCTAGTCGGGCAAAGAGCACCAATATATCCTCGCCACGCTGGCGCAGGGGCGGCACGACGACGCGCAGGGCGGCAAGGCGGTAGAACAGATCGGCCCGCAACACATCCTCGATGGTCTTGTTGTGCTCTTGCAGGTTGCAGATCGCGACGATCCGCGTTTCTGCCGGTGTGCCCTGGGCGTTGATCTCGGTCAGCAGACGCGACTGCAACTGCGGGCTGAGCGCCTCGATATCTTCCAGCACCAGCGTGCCGCCACGGGCCTTGCCGATCGCGGGCAGCGGTTCGTCGTCCTGCGCGGGGCCGAATATCTTGCGGCTGAGGGTTTCTTCGTCATAGGCGGCACAGCTCAGCAGGACGAAGGGCTTGCTTGCGCGGGCGCCGACCGCGTGCAGCGCGTGGGCGACCAGCGTCTTGCCGGTTCCCGTCTCGCCTTCGATCAGCACATGGCCATCGGCTTGCCCCAGATCGAGGATGTCCTCTTTCAACCTTTGCATGGCAGGCGACTGCCCGATCAGCTTTTTGATCAGCGCCGAGCCGTCCGACAACTCGCGCCGCAACACCCGGCTGTCCAGCGTCAGGCGCCGCGCCTGCGTCGCCCGTTTCGCAAGGGCGGTCATGCGGTCGGGGTTGAAAGGTTTCTCCAGAAAATCGAAGGCACCGATCCGCATCGCCTCGACCGCCATGGGCACATCGCCATGGCCCGTGATCATGATCACCGGCAAGGAGCCGTCCACGCCCTTGAGCTTTTTCAAAAGCTGCATGCCATCCATGCCGGGCATCTTGATATCGCTGACGACGACACCGGGGTAATCGGCGCCGATCTTCTTCAACGCCTCTTCGGCGGATGCGAAGGTCTCGGTATCGAACCCAGACAGGGCCAGCCATTGCGATATCGAATGGCGCATGTCCTTCTCGTCATCGACGATCGCGATTTTCATGACCTTGCTCATGCCCGGTTGTCCTTATTCAGCCGCAGCGACCCCCTCTGCCAGGACAGGGAGCTGCACTTCGAAAATAGCCCCGCCATCGGCCCCGTTACGGGCCGTCAGGCGCCCGCCCAAATCGTTCACAATACCGGAGGAAATAGCAAGCCCAAGCCCGACCCCATCACCGGGTTGTTTGGTGGTGTAGAAAGGTTCGAAAAGCTCATCCAGATTTTCGACCCCGGGTCCGTTGTCGCGAATTTTGAGACTGACGATATCGCCCTTGACCAAGAGGATTTCGATGGTCGGGTTCTGCGCAAGCTTGGTGGCATCCAGCGCATTGCGCAAAAGGTTGATGATCACCTGCTCAAGCCGCAACCGATCACCGAGGATCATGACCGGTTCATCAGGCAAGACCCGCACGATATTGACCGCACGGGACTTCAATTGCGGTTCCATCAGCGCCAGTGCCGTCGAGACCGCAGCCCTTGTATCCACAGGTTCGAAGGCCTGCGATCCCTTGCGCGCATAGGACTTCAACTGCCGCGTCAGCGCGCCCATCCGTTCCAGCAGGTCATCGACCCTCTGGAAGGACGCCAGCGCCTCGTCCGGACGCTCGCGTTGCAGCAGAAGTTTGGCACCGGCAAGATAGGTCTTCATCGCCGCAAGGGGCTGGTTCAACTCGTGGCTGACCGCTGCCGACATTTCCCCCAAAGCCGCAAGCTTGGAGGATTGCGCAATGGTCTGTTCGGCCACCTGAAGGGTCTTTTCCACCTTCTCACGCTCGGCGATTTCCCGCTGAAGTCGGCGGTTCAGCGCGCGAAGCTCTGCTGACTCGCGCTGGAAAAACACCAACCGCGAGGCCGTCTTGCGCGACACGGACCAGAACAGGAAGGCCAGCAGAATCGCAAAGAACATGGCGACCAGCGCGAGGATGCCGTTGACGCTGTCGCGGACCGACGCATAGGTGGTGAAACTGACCATGCGCCAACCCTGATGCGGCACGCGCATTTCACCGCGCAGGACCGCCTCGCCCTGCACATATGCATCCGGCGGCAGCGACCCCCAGCCTTGCGTCATGCGAAGGGCGCGTTCGATCGAGGTCGGTGCAGACTGCCGTGCCAGCGCCTCGGATTCCGTGAAGCCACGCCAGCGCGGTTCGCTGGCCATGACGATGGTTCCTTCGCTGTCGGTCACGAAGACGGCGTCAGGGGCGCTTTGCCAGCTTCTTTCGATGGTGGAATTCCTGACGCGCACGACGATCACACCCGCAAGACCGTTCATCCCGTCGATCCGGCGCGAATAGAGAAACTGATAAATGCCGTTGGCATCTCGAAAGGTCGTAAAAACGGTCTGATCACTGCGGACCGCATCCACGAAATAAGGCGCTTCGCGGTGCAACTCGCCGATCCGCTGGCGATCCGTCGAGGCGACGACCCGCCCGCCCCTGTCGAACAGCGTCAGCGATTCCGCGCCGATCTCTTCGAAGAAGGACAAAAGCCGCGGCGTGGTCTGCACATAGTCATTGCGATCAAGCGCGGTGATCAGGTCGGGATCCCGCGCCAGAAGCTGCGGCACGATCGAGATCCGGTCCAGCTCGTTCATCAGGTTGCTGACGTAAAGCGCCAGCCGCACCTCGGCGCGATTGGCGATGGTGTCGATGGATCGTTGGGTCAGAAGCTGGTTGGCCGCATAGATGACCATGACCGCAAACATGCAGATGACGATCACGGCAAGGCGCAGATACCAGCGCCCGCGCGCCGCTTCGCTAAGGATCCTGCTGATCGCTGCCATTGCCATTGCCGCAGTCTATGTCCAGCAGGCCAGCCGGGCAAGAAAACCCGTCAGGCGTGGGCAAATTGTGCCAGAAGCCCGCGGAAAAGCGCCTGTCCGTCGGTGCCGCCGTGACCTGCGTCGACCGCACGCTCGGGGTGGGGCATCAGGCCCAAGACACGGCGGTTCTCGGACAGGACGCCGGCGATATCGGCGACCGATCCATTCAGATTGTCGGCATAGCTAAAGGCGATGCGGTCCTGATCGCGCAACCGGGCAAGCGTGTCGGGATCCACCGTGTAGTTGCCGTCATGATGGGCAATCGGAAAGCGGACATTCGCGCCTGTCGCGTATCGTTCGGTGAAGGCGCTGGCAGATGTTTCCACTCTCAGATCAACGGTCTTGCAGATGAACTTCAACCCCGCATTGCGCATCAGGGCCCCGGGCAGAAGGCCGGTCTCGGTCAGGACCTGAAAGCCGTTGCAGACCCCAAGCGCATAGCCGCCACGGTCCACATGGGCGACCACCGCCTTGCAGATGGGGGATTTCGCCGCAATCGCGCCGCAGCGCAGATAATCGCCGAAGGAAAAGCCGCCCGGCACCGCCACCAGATCGACATCCTCGGGCAGGGCCGCATCCTTGTGCCAGACCATGCTGACATCGGCACCGGCCGCCCTGAGCGCCACCGCCATGTCACGATCACAGTTCGATCCCGGAAAGACGATGACCGCCGCGCGCATCAGAGCACCTCGACCCGGTAGCTTTCGATCACCGTATTGGCCAACAGCCTTTCGCACATGTCCCTGATCGTGTCCTCGGAGGTGCCATCGGCCAGATCAAGCTCGATCACCTTGCCCTGCCTGACGGCCTCGACCCCGGCAAAGCCCAGCGATCCCAGCGCGTGGCGCACCGCCTCGCCCTGCGGATCAAGAACACCGGTCTTCAGCATAACATGAACACGGGCTTTCATCGGGTGCTCCTTTCGAGGATCGGGGGATCAGTTGATCAAGGTGGGCCGGGTCGGCGCATGGGTCACGTTCGTGGGCAGGACCCCAAGTCGCCGCGCCACTTCGGTATAGGCGTCGGTGAGGCTGCCCAGATCGCGGCGGAACACATCCTTGTCCAGCTTTTGTCCAGTCTCCACATCCCACAACCGGCAGCTATCGGGGCTGATTTCGTCGGCGACGATCAGGCGCGGGAATTCGCCGTCCCAGACGCGGCCGATCTCGATCTTGAAGTCCACAAGCTTGATGCCCACGCCATACATCGTGCCCGACAGCCAGTCGTTCACGCGCAGGGCGATGCTGACGATGTCATCCAGTTCCTGCTGGCTGGCCCAGCCGAAGGCGATGATGTATTCCTCGGGCACCAGCGGATCGCCAAGCGCGTCGTCCTTGTAGGAGAATTCCACGATCGGGCGCGGCAGCGCTGTGCCCTCTTCCATGCCCAGACGCTTGGCCATGGAACCGGCGGCGAAATTGCGCACGATCACCTCGAGCGGGATGATCTCGACCTGGCGGATCAACTGTTCGCGCATGTTCAGGCGTTTGATGAAATGGTTCGGCACGCCGATCTGCGTCAGACCGGTCATGAAAAACTCGCTCAGGCGGTTGTTCAGCACGCCCTTGCCATCGATGACGTCCCGCTTTTGCGCGTTGAAGGCCGTGGCATCGTCCTTGAAGTATTGCACCAGCGTGCCCGGTTCGGGGCCTTCGTAAAGGACCTTTGCCTTGCCTTCGTAAAGCTTCTTGCGGCGTGCCATATCCGACCCTCAAGCTGACCTGCACCCTCGCATCAAGGGGCATCATGGCCGCGTCATAGTGCATGGCCCCCTTGCGGGCAAGCACCTGCGAGGGCATATCTTGGCACATAGCACTTCTATGGATGAGGGTTCCCATGAGCACGTTCGACGACCGCGAAAACGCCTTTGAAAACAAATTCGCCCATGATGCCGAAATGCAGTTCAAGGCCGAGGCGCGCGCCAACAAGCTTCTGGGCCTCTGGGCGGCCGGATTGTTGGGCAAGACCGGCGAAGACGCCGCCGCCTATGCCGTCGAAGTCATCAAGTCCGACTTCGAAGAGGCGGGCCACGAAGACGTCTTCCGCAAGGTGGCTGGCGATCTGGGGACGCGCGCCGACGAGGCGACGATCCGGGCAAAAATGGCCGAATGTGCGGTCGAGGCGAAACGACAGATCATGAACGAAGTCTGATCGGACCAGATCACGACCATCTACCCTTTCTGTCGTGTCGATCCGACACCGGCGCATGATCTTCATGCAAATTTTGCGTTTGCCAGTGCCGGTCAGTCATGGCAAGCGGGCGCGACCCAAAGCGGAGCCTCGATCATGACCAATGCCCTGTCCGACCTTCTTGAAACGCGCGACTGGCTGATGGCGGATGGTGCCACCGGCACGAACCTGTTCAACATGGGGCTGATGTCGGGCGATGCGCCAGAGCTGTGGAACCTCACCGAGACCGCCAAGATCAGAACGCTCTACAAGGGTGCCGCCGACGCGGGCAGCGATATCTTTCTGACCAACAGCTTCGGCGGGAATGCCTCGCGCCTGAAACTGCACGGCGCCGAAGGCCGCGTGCGCGAATTGAACGAAGCCGCGGCGGCCCTGGGCCGCGAGGTCGCCGATGCCGCGGGGCGCAAGATCGTGGTGGCCGGATCGGTCGGGCCGACGGGCGAGATCATGGCCCCCATGGGCAGCCTGACGCATGACATCGCCGTCGAGATGTTCCACGAACAGGCCGAAGGTCTGAAGGCGGGCGGGGCCGATGTTCTTTGGGTCGAAACGATCAGCGCCCCCGAGGAATTCGCCGCCGCCGCCGAGGCTTTCGCCCTTGCCGACATGCCATGGTGCGGCACGATGAGCTTCGACACCGCAGGGCGCACGATGATGGGCCTGACCTCGGCCGATATGGTCAAGAAGGTCGGCAAACTGGCCCACCAGCCGCTTGGGTTCGGGGCCAATTGCGGTGTGGGGGCCTCTGACCTTTTGCGGACCGTGCTGGGGTTCGCCGCCGCTGGCCCGACCCTGCCGATCATCGCCAAGGGCAACGCCGGTATCCCCAAGTATCACGACGGGCATATCCATTATGACGGCACGCCCGACCTGATGGCCGATTATGCCGTCCTTGCCCGCGATTGCGGCGCGACGATCATCGGCGGCTGCTGTGGCACCACGCCGGAACATCTGGTCGCGATGCGCAAGGCGCTTGAGACGCGGCCAAAGTCCGGCGCACCGACGCTTGACGTGATCGTCGAAAAGCTGGGGGCCTTCTCGTCCGTTTCGGACGGCACGGACGGCGCAGGGCCCGAGGCCGCGCCGCGTCGCGGACGGCGGCGGCGCGGCTGACCTTTCAGAAAAGCGAAAGCTGATCGCCCGCGCGCGCCGGTGCGGCGAACAGATCGCAGCGCAAGGGTGGCAGGGTCCGGTCCAAGCCCAACCGCTTGGCCGCGCGCCTGAACCTTTGGCGCTGCAAGTCCGCCCAGACACCCTGCCCGGTCATCCGCTTTCCGAAGTCGGCGTCGTAGTCCTTGCCGCCGTGCAATTCCCGGACACGGTTCATGACGCGCGCTGCACGGTCCGGCACATGTTCGGCAAGCCAGTCCCTGAACAGCGGCGCCACCTCACGCGGCAGGCGCAGGATGATGGACGAGGCCGCCACCGCGCCGGCCGCTTTCGCCGCCGCAAGGATATCCTCGACCTCGTGGTCGGTCAGCGCGGGGATCACCGGCGAGACCATGACGCGCACCGGTATCCCCGCATCGCTGAGCTGGCGGATCACCCGCAAACGGGCCTGCGGCGCGGGCACACGCGGTTCCAGCTTGCGCGACATCGCCGGATCAAGCGTCGTCACACTGATCCCAACCCGCAACAGGCCCTTTGCCGCCATCGGGGCCAGAATGTCGATATCGCGCGCGATCAGCGTGCCCTTGGTGACGATGGCCGTGGGGTGGCTGAAGTCGGACAGCACCTGCAAGACCGCGCGCATGATCCTGCGGGTTTTCTCGACAGGCTGATAGGGGTCGGTATTGGTCCCGATGGCGATGGTCTCGGGCCGGTAAGCAGGCTTGCGCAGCGCCGCATCCAACAGCGCGGCGGCATTCGGCTTGACCGTCAGCAGGGTTTCGAAATCCAGCCCCGGCGAGAGGCCCAGAAAGGCATGGCTGGGGCGGGCATAGCAGTAGATGCACCCATGCTCGCACCCGCGATAGGGGTTGATCGAGCGGTCGAACGACAGATCGGGCGAGCGGTTGGTGCTGATGATGGATTTCGCAATCTCTTCACGCACTTGCGTGCGCAGGACCGGCAGGTCTTCTGCGATGTCCCAGCCATCGTCGAAGACCTCGCGATGTGTGGCATCAAAGCGGACCGCCGGGTTCGATGCCGCCCCGCGCCCCCGCACATCATAACGGTCTGACAGTTGATCCTTTTGCATAATCAACATTAGAACATTTCAGGAACACGAGCAACCAAAAGTCGGTCACGTTCTTGCGAATGTCGGTATTCAGCAGGTAGGAAAAATCAATTGGGCGCAATAAGGTCGCCAAGATCATCACTTGAAGGGTTATCCCCATGTCCGACGAAGAAGACGACATCATCCTGTCCGAACTCAACGACGAAGACCTCGTCGCGCAGATGTTCGACGATCTTTACGACGGCATGAAGGAAGAGATCGAGGAAGGCGTGAACATTCTGCTCTCGCGTGGCTGGGAACCCTACAGGGTCCTGACCGAGGCGCTTGTCGGCGGCATGACCATCGTCGGCAACGACTTCCGCGACGGGATCCTCTTCGTTCCCGAGGTGCTTTTGGCCGCCAACGCCATGAAAGGCGGCATGGCGATCCTGAAGCCGCTTCTGGCCGAAACCGGCGCGCCGCGCGTCGGCAAGATGGTGATCGGCACCGTCAAGGGCGACATCCACGACATCGGCAAGAACCTTGTGTCGATGATGATGGAAGGTGCGGGCTTCGAGGTGGTCGACCTCGGCATCAACAACGCGGTCGAAAAGTATGTCGAGGCGCTGGAGACCGAACAGCCCGATATCCTCGGCATGTCGGCCCTGCTGACGACGACGATGCCCTATATGAAGGTCGTGATCGACACGATGATCGAAAAGGGCATGCGCGACGACTATGTGGTGCTGGTCGGCGGTGCGCCGCTGAACGAGGAATTCGGCAAGGCCATCGGCGCCGACGCCTATTGCCGCGATGCGGCCGTGGCGGTCGAAACCGCGAAATCTTTCATGGCGCGCAAGCACAATCAGGCTGCCGCCGCGCGCTGATCTTTCGAAACCGGCGCGGCGTTCCTATCTTTGAATAGAGGAGAAACGCCATGCCGCTTAATCGTCTGATCTTCATTCTGGTCACCGTGCTTGCCCTTGCGGGGGGAACCGTCGCGCTTTTCGCGAGCTTCCTTGCCGCGGATGGGGGTGCGTCCCTGTCGCAAATCATGCTGCTTTCGACGGCTGTCGCGGCGCTCGCGCTTGGGGTGCGCTATGTTGCGCCGCGCTTGAAGCGCGACAATGACGACTGACGCCGCCCTGACGACCAAGGGGCTTGCCCCCACGGGCAAGGGCCGGATCCTGTTGCTGGCCTGCGGGGCGCTTGCGCGTGAGATATTGGCGATCAAGGCCGCCAATGGTCTGGACCACCTCGACCTGCACTGCCTGCCAGCGATCTACCACAACCACCCCGAAAAGATCGTGCCCGCCGTCAGGGATGCGGTCGCAAGGCACCGCGCGGCCTATGACGACATCTTCGTGGTCTATGCCGACTGCGGCACCGGCGGCCTGCTAGAGGCGGCGTGCCGCGATCTGGGCGTCGGGATGGTCGCAGGCCCGCATTGCTATGCCTTCTTTGAGGGAAACGAGACTTTCGCCGCCCGCGACGAAATCACCGCCTTCTATCTGACGGATTTTCTGGTCCGGCAGTTCGACGCCTTCGTCTGGGAACCGCTCGGGCTGGGCAAGCACCCTGCCCTGCGGGATATGTATTTCGGCAATTACACAACGCTGGTCTATCAGGCGCAGACTGACGATCCGGCACTGACCGCCAAGGCGCAGGCCTGTGCGGCGAAACTGGGGCTGGCGTTTGAGAGGCGCTTCACCGGATATGGTGATCTTGCGACGGCGATCGTGCGTCTCTAGGCCGCCGCTGCCGTTTCCCGGATGCGCTGCACCATGGCGCGCAACCCGTTCGAGCGTTGCGCCGATAGATGATCGTTCAGCCCCAGCCGCCCCAGTTCCGCCGGCGCATCGATCGCCAGCACATCCGCGACCCGCTGGCCGCTGTAAAGCGTATGGAGCACCGCGATCAGCCCGCGCACGATCATCGCGTCGCTTTCGCCCCGAAAGGTGAAGACATCGCCTTCTATCTTGGGCACCAGCCAGACCTGACTGGCGCAGCCATCGACCTTGGTCGCAGGCACCCGCAGCGCGTCTTCCAGTGGCGGCATCGCCTTGCCCATGTCGATCACATGGCGGTAGCGGTCTTCCCAGTCGTCGAGAAACGCGAAGGTTTCGACCAGCTCTTCGAAATCAGGATTAGCCATTGCTGTCCTCTTGTCATCTGAGGGGTGATCTAGACCGCAAGGCGGGATCGGTCAAAGGGTGACCGTCACGACCTTCTGTCCCTTGACGGCCAGTCCGACCTCGCCCTGACACAGCCGCAGCGCATCATTGCCGAAAACCTCGCGCCGCCAGCCTTTCAGGGCCGCGATATCACGCTCGCCCGCCGCCAGCGCATCAAGATCAGCGGCCGCGGCAATCAGCTTGGGGGCCACATCGAATTCATCCGTCTTGGCCTTCAGCAGCACCCGCAGCATATCGGCCAGCGCCGGGTTCACCTGCAGCTTGGCGCGCGCATCGTCCATCTTCGGCATGTCCTCGGGCCGCACCGCAAGCCCTGCCTTGATGCTGGCCAGAATGCCTTCCGCGATATCGCCCTTGCGCGCCTCGCGCAGCAAGAGCCGTGACCTGCCCAGATCGCTTTCGTTCTGCGGCTTGGTCGAGGCCAGTTCCACCAGCGCATCATCCTTGAAGACGCGCGACCGCGGGATGTTGCGATCTTGGGCGTAAACCTCGCGAAAGCGGGCCAGTTCGCGCACGATGGCCAGAAACTTGCCCGAGTTGGTGCGGGTCTTCACCCGCCGCCATGCCTGATCGGGGTCCACGCGGTATGTCTCGGGGTCGTTCAGCACGGCCATTTCCTCGGCCACCCATTTGCTGCGACCGCTTTTGCCCAGACGGGCGGCAAGGTATTCGTAGATATCCCGCAGGTGCGTGACATCGGCCAGCGCGTATTTCGCCTGCGCATCGGTCAGGGGCCGCCGCGACCAGTCGGTAAAGCGCGAGGATTTGTCCAGATCGGCCTTGGCGATCTTGCGCACCAGCGTTTCATAGCCCGCCTGTTCGCCGAACCCGCAGACCATCGCTGCGACCTGTGTGTCGAACAGCGGCGCAGGGATAATGCCCGCATCGACAAAGAAAATCTCAAGATCCTGGCGCGCGGCATGAAACACCTTCACACAGCCCGCATCCTGAAACAGGTCGTAGAGCGGCGTCAGCGACAGCCCGTCCACCAGCGGATCGACCAGCACCGCGTCTTCACCCGCCTCGTCCCGATAGGCAAGCTGGATCAGGCAAAGCTTGGAATAATAGGTCCGCTCGCGCAGGAATTCGGTATCGACGGTCACATAGGGCCGCTTTGCGGCTTCGGCACAGAATGCGGCAAGGTCTTGGGTCGAGGTCAGTGTTTTCATGCGCGGGCGGCCAAATCGGGGTGTTTCAATTCCGCCCGTGATAGGCGAAAGCCCACCCGATGAAAAGCGCGGAAGCTGTCAGAGCATGACCGGCGTCCGGTCGCCGCTTGCGAACCTGCGCAGCACCGCCGGATAAAGCTGGTGTTCCAGCGGCAAGAGCCGCGCGGCCAGCGTACCTGGCGTATCGTCCGGCTGCACCTTGATGCGCGCCTGCCCAAGGATCGGGCCATCGTCCAGCGCCGCCGTCACCTCGTGCACGGTGCAACCGTGTTCGGCGTCTCCGGCCGCCAGCGCGCGCGCATGGGTATGCAGGCCCTTGTATTTCGGCAGCAGCGAGGGGTGGATATTCAGCATCCGCCCGTCCCATCCGGCGGTGAAGTCCGGTGTCAGGATCCGCATGAACCCCGCCAGACAGATGATGTCCGGTCTGGCCGTCCCAAGCGCCGACTGCAACGCCCCCTCGAAGGCCGCGCGATCCTTGCCGAAAGGCCTGTGATCGACCGCAAAGGTCGGAATCGACAACGCCCGCGCTTTCGCAAGACCACCCGCCTCAGGATCATTCGACAGCACCAGCACAGGCCGCGCCGGATGGTCACCTTGCATCGACCGGGCGAGCGCGACCATGTTCGAGCCGCCCCCCGAAATCAGGATCGCGACGCGCTTGGTCACAAAAGCGCGCCTGTGTAGCTGACACCCTGCCCCTTGGTGACATGGCCCAGACGGCAGACGGTCTCTCCCGCGCCGGTCAGCAGGTCGGCAAGGGCATCCGCCCGCGCGGCATCCACCACCAGCACCATGCCGATCCCGGCGTTGAAGGTCTTGAGCATCTCTGCCTCGGCCAGCCCGCCGGTCTCGGCCAGCCAGCGGAAGACCGGCGGCAGCGTCCATGCGCCCAGATCGATCGTGGCCCCCAGCCCTTCGGGCAGCACACGCGGCAGGTTCTCGGTCAGACCGCCGCCGGTGATATGGGCAAGGCCGTGCACCCCGCCCGCCCGCACCGCGGCCAGCGCCTGCTTGACGTAAAGCCGCGTGGGCGCCAGCAGCGCCTCGCCCAGCGAGGTCTCGGCAAAGGGTGCCTTTGCGTCCCACCCCAGACCTGACAGCGCCACCACACGGCGCACCAGCGAATAGCCGTTGGAATGCACCCCGTCAGACGCAAGCCCCAGAAGCACATCACCCTCGGTCACACCCGCAGGCAGGTCCGCGCCACGTTCCATCGCGCCGACGGCAAAACCGGCAAGGTCGAAATCGCCCGCCTCATACATGCCCGGCATCTCTGCGGTTTCGCCCCCGATCAGCGCGCAGCCCGACAGTTCGCAGCCCTTCGCGATGCCTTCGATGATCCGCGTGGCGGAATCGAGGTCCAGCTTGCCGGTCGCGAAGTAGTCCAGAAACAAAAGCGGCTCGGCCCCCTGACAGACCAGATCGTTGACGCACATCGCCACCAGATCGATCCCGATCGTGTCGACATTGCCGGTATCGATCGCAATCCGCAGCTTGGTGCCCACGCCATCGGTGGCCGCCACAAGGATCGGGTCCTGATAGCCCGCCGCTCGCAGATCGAAGAGCGCGCCGAACCCGCCCAGCCCCGACATCACCCCGGGCCGCGCAGTGCGTTTCGCCGCCGGTTTGATCCGCTCGACCAGCGTGTTGCCTGCGTCGATATCCACGCCCGCATCGGCATAGGTGAGACCGTTTTTCGTCATCAGGGCAACTCCGTTCCGCTTGCGCGCGTCGTTAGCCTATTGGGGAATGGAAGGGAACAGGATCGTTGCAGAGGATCGCGATTTCCCCTGATCGCGCTCGATCACCAAATCAAACACATTTCTCACGTACCGCTTGACCGCCGCGCCCTGTCTGCTAGTCAAAATCGCGCGTGGGCCTGTAGCTCAATTGGTTAGAGCAGAGCGCTCATAACGCTTTGGTTGCGGGTTCAAGTCCTGCCGGGCCTACCATCCACGCGCTTCAGTATACGACGGCATACAGGGCTATCGCTGCACCTGCGAATACGATATTGCTGATGCAGAATCCCCGCCTACGGAGCCTGCCCATGTCCAAGATCAAGGTTGAAAACCCCATCGTCGAGCTCGATGGAGACGAGATGACCCGCATCATGTGGGACTTCATCAAGCAAAAGCTGATCCTGCCCTATCTCGATATCGACCTGCTCTATTACGATCTCGCGATGGAAGTGCGGGACGAAACCGGCGACCAGATCACCATCGACGCGGCCGAAAAGATCAAGGAAGTCGGCGTCGGCGTGAAATGCGCCACCATCACCCCCGATGAGGCGCGGATGGAGGAA
>NZ_DAIPIW010000124.1:0-3419 GCF_036770585.1 Yoonia sp.
CCCACCATGCCCCGGACGCCGCAAGCGTTCGGGGCATTTTTGCTGTTGGCGTCGTGGAGGGCGGAAAGCGGTCGTTCCATAGGGTTGCTGATTCGGTACGCACCAATCAACAGCGGTCGTTCGCCACGTGAATCTATCGGTACGGCCTGATGTGTTGTCCCCAAAGCATCGCCTTGCAAAGGGAGCACCTTCCAAAGCGCAGCGCTCAGAAGACCTAAGTAACGTCAGTCAAACGCGGGGCCTCGCGCACACCAACGAAGGCCCCGGCGCGTCAGAAAGCGTCACGGAACCATCACGAACCGCTCGTAGGTTGTTGGGATGGATCTGGACAGCGCTGCCTTGAATGACCTGCATTTACCTGCACACATCCCCCAGGCGCACCTGGTTTTGCAAAATGTCACACGCCACTTTGAAACAAGTATCGCGCTAGATGATGTCACGGTGGATTTGCCAGAGGGGCAGTTCTCTGTCCTGCTTGGGCCGTCAGGATGTGGGAAATCGACACTGCTGCGTCTGATCGCGGGTCTGGACACGCCGACATCCGGGCGGGTCTTTCTGGGTGACGTGGACATTACAACGGCACAGCCGGCGCATCGCAACATATCTATGGTGTTTCAATCCTACGCGTTGTTCCCGCATCTGGATGTCGCGCAGAATATCCTCTTTGGCCTGTCCGTGCGCCGTGTCCCAAAAGCCGAGCAGCAAGAGCGCCTTGGACGTGTGGCGTCGATGATGGGGTTGTCAGAACTGCTTGACCGCCGACCGTCGCAATTGTCAGGCGGCCAACAGCAACGCGTGGCGCTGGCCCGCGCGGTGATCGCGGACAAGCCCGTGTGCCTAATGGATGAACCGCTCTCGAACCTGGATGCCAAACTCAGAGCCGAAATGCGGGTCGAAATCAGAGCCCTGCAGCGCAGGCTGGGTTTGACGATGGTTTATGTCACCCATGATCAGGTCGAGGCGATGACGATGGCCGACCGGATCGTGGTCATGGATCGCGGCCGCATCCAGCAAGTGGCAAGCCCCCGCGACCTATACGAGCGCCCCGCCAATACCTTTGTCGCGCGCTTCATCGGCACACCCCCCATGAACCTGATCCAGGCGGCCGCTCTTACTGGCCTGCACGGATTGCCTGAGGGTGGCACCTTGGGCATTCGGCCCGAAGACATCACGCTTGATCCGACCGGTATCCCGGCCCGGCTGATCGGGGTCGAATATCTGGGTGCAGACCAGCTTGTAGTCTTCGAGATCGGGCCTGCAAACGCGCCCGCGCGGGTGCTGATACGCCTGTCCGCACGCGAGGTTCTGCCGGATGGCGGCCATGCCTTGCGCTGGTCCGATACTGCCGCGCACCGCTTCGGTCCCGATGGTCTGCGCATTCCCTATACCTGACCCTAGCCAAAGGAGCTTCTCCATGTTCGACCGCCTTAAACTGACCGCCACGACCTGTGCGCTTGCGCTGGGCCTTGCTACTGCCGCACAGGCGGTAGAGCTGGAATTCTACTTCCCTGTCGCCGTCGGTGGCGATGCGGCTGGCCTGATCCAGCGGATGACCGATGCCTATATGGCGCAGACCCCCGGAGTTACCATCAACGGGATCTACGCGGGCAGCTATGCCGACACGACGACGCGGCTGATCACGGCCTCGCGCGGTGGCAACCCGCCGCATCTGGCCATTCTCTCGGCCGTCGATGTGTTCATGTTCCTCGAGGAAGAGATCATCGAAGCATGGGACAACCATCTCAGTGAGGACGAAATCCAGACCTGGATCGGCGGCTTCTATGACTCCTTCCGCGCAAACACGCTTGTTGACGGGCTGCAATGGGGCATTCCCTTTCAGCGCTCGACGCCGGTGATGTACTTTAACCGCGAGGCCTTCGCAGCAGTGGGCCTTGATCCTGACAGTCCCCCGGCCTCTTGGGAAGAACTGGTCGAAATGGGCCGATCGCTGACCCTGCGCGACGGGGGTGGCCGCGTGCAGCGATGGGGGTTGCGCATCCCGTCTTCGGGCTTTCCCTACTGGCTGTTCCAGGGCCTAACCGCGGCCAATGGCGTCGAGTTGATGAATGCCGAGGGGACCGAAGTGTTCTTCGACCGTCCCGAGGTTGTCGAGGCTCTGGAATTCCTTGTGTCGCTGTCGCAGGAGCACGAGGTTATGGAGCCGGGCATTCTGGATTGGGGCGCAACACCGCGGGCCTTTCTTGATGGAAATGTTGCCATTGCTTGGACCACCACGGGCAACCTGGCCAATATCCGGAACAACGCCACATTCGACTTCGGCGTAGCAATGTTGCCGGCGAACACTCAGCGTGGCGCACCGACGGGCGGCGGCGATTTCTTCCTGATGAGTGGCCATAACGATGCCGAGACCCGCGCTGCGATTGATTTCGTGAAGTGGGCAACGGCACCGGAACAGGCCGCGCAGTGGTCGATTGATACGGGCTATGTCGCTCCACGTGCCGATATCTGGGAAACCGATACGATGCGCGCCTACTCTGAGGAAGTGCCCGGCGCGCTGGTCGCGCGCAACCAACTGGAATTCGCAGTGGCCGAATTCTCAACCTTTGAGAATGCACGCGTCCGCCAGATCCTGAACGACAATATCGCCGCAGCCATCGTCGGCGAGAAGACACCGGCACAGGCCATGGCAGACGCACAAGCCGCCGCTGACGCGATCCTCGCGGCCTATCGCTGAGCCGTTGCAAACTTCTCGCGGGCGGTCCGGTTTCGGGCCGCCCGCACCACCCGGCTACGCGCCCCGCATCCCCAAAGGCAAGTTTTCAGAATGCGTCGAGACTGGCTTCATGCCGCACTGCTGCTTGCGCCTGCGCTGGTGCTGCTGGTCAGCTTTACCCATTGGCCTGCGATCCAGACGGTGATCGACAGTTTCTGGTCGACGCCGCGCGGGCGTCGCCCGTCGGTTTTCGTCGGCGGCGCGAATTACGAGCGGCTGCTGGCCGATCCGACCTTTCGCCGGGTGATGGCGAACAACACGCTTTACGCCGCGCTGACGATCCCGGCCTCGATCGGCCTTGCCCTTGCGATGGCGCTGTTCGTGCAGG
This sequence comes from Yoonia sp., assembly GCF_036770585.1. Taxonomy (GTDB): domain Bacteria; phylum Pseudomonadota; class Alphaproteobacteria; order Rhodobacterales; family Rhodobacteraceae; genus Yoonia. The sequence continues at coordinate 3,063 of NZ_DAIPIW010000124.1, forward strand.
GGCGAATCGCCGGGCGCGGCTTTCTGCGGCTGGCCTATTTTACCCCGACTGTGCTGCCGCTGATCGCGGTCGCCAATGTCTGGGTATTCTTTTTCCTGCCGAGCTTTGGCATGTTCGAACAGCTGCGCCAGTGGGTTGGCCTGCCGCCCCGCAACTGGCTGGGCGATCCGGCGACGGCGCTTTATGGGATCACCATCGTGACGATCTGGGCGCAGGCCGGGTTCTTCATGATCTTCTATCTGGCCGCGTTGCAGTCCATCCCTCCATCGTTGCGCGAAGCCGCCGCGATCGAGGGCTGCCCTCGCTTCACCTTCTTCCGCCGTGTGACGTGGCCACTTCTGATGCCAACCACGCTGT
>NZ_DAIPIW010000125.1:0-3400 GCF_036770585.1 Yoonia sp.
TGTGCGCGATTTCGACCAGATGACCAATCTGGCCAAGGACTATCGCGCCATGCTGGCCGAGACCTTCGTGATTGCTGTGCCCGAGGTCGTGACCCGTCAGGTCTCGGAGGACGGCACCCGCAAGTATCTGGTGCGGATCGCGGGCGGCCATGAGGTCGAGGTGGTCTATATCCCCGAAACCGATCGCGGCACGCTTTGCATCTCAAGTCAGGTCGGTTGCACGCTGACCTGTTCGTTCTGCCATACCGGCACGCAAAAGCTGGTGCGCAACCTGACAACGGCGGAAATCGTCGGCCAGATCATGGTCGCCCGCGACGATCTTGGCGAATGGCCGGAACGTGGCACGCCCAAGGATGAAACGCGGCTTTTGTCCAATATCGTGCTGATGGGCATGGGCGAGCCGCTGTATAATTTCGAGAACGTCCGCGACGCGATGAAAATCGCGATGGACGATCAGGGCATTTCGCTGTCGCGCCGCCGGATCACGCTGTCGACCTCTGGCGTTGTGCCCGAAATCGCCCGCACCGCCGAAGAGATCGGCTGCCAGTTGGCGATCTCGTTCCATGCCACCACGGACGCGGTGCGCGACAAGCTGGTGCCGATCAACAAGCGCTGGCCGATTGCGGATCTTTTGGATGCGCTGCGAGACTATCCGAAGGTGTCGAACTCGGAACGCATCACCTTCGAATATGTGATGCTGGACGGGGTGAACGACACCGACGAGGACGCGCAGCGCCTGATCAAGCTGATCGAGGGCATCCCCGCCAAGATCAACCTGATCCCCTTCAACGAATGGCCCGGCGCGCCTTACAAGCGGTCGTCGAACAACCGCATCCGGCGCTTTGCCGATATCATCTACAAGGCAGGCTATGCCTCGCCCATCCGAACCCCACGGGGCGAGGATATCATGGCCGCCTGTGGCCAGCTCAAATCCGCGACCGAGAGGGCGCGGAAATCAAAGGCGCAGATCGCGCAAGAGGCGGGGCTGTAACAGCCGCGCCTCTGCTGTCGTGTTCAGGCCAAAAGCGCTTGCGCCTGGGCAGGTGACAAGGCTGCCGGTCTTTCGCAGGTGGTTGTCAGATCGATGAACCGGCGTTCCTCGCCCGCGCGCAGAATTCCTGTCATGACATCCACCGCATGGACCGCAAGGTCGATATTGCACCGATGCTGCCGCCCTTCGTCGATGGCCGCGGCCATATCCGCAAGGCCAGCACAGCGATAATTCGCCCGCGTGTCCTGATTGGGCACACCAAAGGGGTGATCCGTTGCCGGCAGGGCCGCGATATCCTCGCCCGGCTTGCCGATCTCGATGTCGCCGCCGAAGAAGTTGGGATCCGGCACGAAGAGCGAGCCTGTTTCGCCGTAAAGCTCCATATTGGCATGGCGATGCGCCCAGACGTCCCAGCTTGCGCCCAGTGTCACGGTGGCACCATTGGCAAATTCCAGAAGCGCGTGGATGTTGGTCGGCGTATCGACGGGCACGGTTTCACCTTCGCGGGCACCGTTGCCGATGGTCCGCGTCGGGAAGGTCGCCGTGGCCAGCGATGCCACGGATTTCACCGGCCCGATCAACTGGATCAGGTTGGTGATGTAATAGGGGCCGATATCAAGGACAGGACCCGCCCCCGGCTGGAAAAAGAAATCGGGGTTCGGATGCCAGCTTTCCATGCCGTGGCTCATCACATGGGCCGTGCCGCCGATGATCCGGCCCACCTTCCCTTCGTCGATCACCGCGCGCGCCTGCTGGTGCGCCCCGCCGAGGAAGGTATCGGGGGCCGATCCGACGCGCAGTCCCTTGGCGGCGGCCAGATCGCGCAGGGTCTCGCCCTCGTCCAGGGTCAGGACCAGCGGCTTTTCCGAATAGGCGTGCTTGCCCGCTTCGAGGATGCGCTTGGTGACGGTAAAGTGCACCTCGGGGATGGTCAGGTTCACGATCACGTCGATATCGGGCGCTTGCAGCAGGTCATCGACGGTTTCGGCCCGCAACCCGTATTCATCCGCGCGCGCACGGGCCGCGTCCATGTTGATATCCGCCACGGCCCGCAGGTCGAGCGATTTGAAAAGTGGCGCGAGGCGGCAATAGGAGGTCGAGATATTGCCGCATCCGATGATGCCGACGCCGAGTTTGGTCATGGGTCCGGTCCTTAGAGCGATTTCAGTGTTGCGATGCTGCGGGATGCGAAACGCGCGTGGTCGCTGGGGTTGTCGTGTTCCAGAACGTAGTGATCGACACCTGCATCCCGAAGGGCTGCGTGGATGGCAGCCCAGTCCTGCACACCATGGCCGACATCGGCCCAACCGTCCTCGTCCGTGGCCTCGCCCGCGGGGGCGATGTCCTTGACGTGGACGCTGGCGATCTTGCCTTTGTATTTCGCGATTGCCGCGATCGGATCATGGCCTGCGCGCAGCACCCATCCCAGATCCAGTTCCAGCATCATCCCGTCGGAGACATTCGCGATGATATCCTGCGGCAAATCACCTTCCGGCGTGGCGACGAATTCGAAGTCGTGGTTGTGCCAACCGAAGGTCATGCCCGCATCCCGTATGACCTGTCCGGCCTTGTCGAGCCGTTGCGCAAAGGCTGTCCAGCCCGCGCTATCGGTCGGGCGCTGGTCGGGCATCAGATAGGGCACGAAGGCTTTCTCGACGCCAAGGTCTTGCAGCATGGCAACCGTCCCTTCGGGGTCGCTTTCCAGCATGTCGAGCCCGACATGGCAGGAGGTCATCCTGAGCCCAGAGGCATCCAGCGCCGCCTTCAGGGCCGCAGGATCACCCAGCAGGCCGCCGAAGCCCTCGACCTCGGTGAAACCGGCGTCGGCCAGCATCTTCATGGTCTCAGCCAGCGGCGGAAAGTTGCGCGAGCAGTAAAGCTGGTAGGAAATGCGGGGCATCTGGGGTCCTTTCATTGGGCGTAGGTCGCGCTGTGCAGGTCGCGCAGCGTGAAGGTGGGGGTCGCGCCGTCACCTGCGGGCGCAAAGGTGATCGCGTTTGTCTGACCCGGCAAAAGCAGCAGGGCGTTCTTGTCGAACCGGCCCGCGACATTGGCCTCGACCGCGGCAAAAAGCGCAAGGCCCGTGCTGGTGACGGTCAGCCTGTTGCCGTCTTGCGCCAGGCTGACGCCAGCGGGTTGCAGGTCATAGCTTTTGTAGGGAAGCGGGGCGAAGTGGTCGGCGCCGCTTTGTCCGGTTGACGTGGTCCAGGCGAAATAGAGCATCTCTTGCGGGTGCAGATCGGACAGCGGGACGGTGCAGAGTGTCAGGGCATCCGCCGCCAGATCGCCATCCGCCCGCATCAGCGGGCGCAGCGTGCCGTCCATTGCAAGGGCGCTGACCTCGAGGGTGATTTCGCAAGCCGCGCTGTCGTTCACGCCGACCAGCCGGATCGCCTCGCCATCGGGGAC
>NZ_DAIPIW010000126.1:0-3375 GCF_036770585.1 Yoonia sp.
ACGTCTCGGCCTGCAATTCATCGGGCATGGTGAACATGATCAGGTCGCACCATGCTGCCGCTTCGGCGATTCCCATGACCTTTAGACCTTCGGCCTTGGCCTTTGCCGCCGAAGGCGAGCCGTCGCGCAGGGCGACGACAAGGTTCTTGGCGCCGCTGTCGCGCAGGTTCAGGGCGTGGGCGTGGCCTTGGCTGCCATAGCCGAGGATGGCGACCTTCTTGTCCTTGATCAGGTTCACGTCGCAGTCGCGGTCGTAATATACGCGCATGGGTTCTGTCCTTTGGTTGGCGTGTTTTCTGGCGCTCTTATATCGAGATTGGTTCGATTTGTGAGTGTTGGATCATGAGTATTTTTGAGCAAAGCGAGGATTGTTATGTGCAAATAATCGGCATATCATTATTTCTATGCTTGACGACGATGATCGCCGACTTTTGCGCCTGATGCAGGCCGATCCTGCGCTTGGCGTGCCGGCCTTGGCAGAGCTGACCGGATCGACACCCGCACGGGTGGGGCGCAGGCTGGATCGTCTGCGGGCCGAGGGCGTGTTGCTTGGCAGCCGCGCTGTCATCGATTGGCGCGCGCTGGGATATAGTGTGGCCGTCAGTTTGCGGATCACGCTCGACAAGGCCGTCGCGCGGGCATTCGACGAGTTTATCGCCGCAGCCCGTCTTGTGCCGGAAGTGATCGAAATCCAGACGTTTCTTGGCCGTGTGGACGTGCGGCTGTCGCTGATCGCCCGTGACTTGCCGGACTACCAGCGGATCTACCGCGAGGCCATCCTGCCCTTGCCCCATATCGCCGATATCGAGGCGCTGATGACCGTCGCGACCGTGAAATCAGACGAAAGCCTGCCCCTGTGACACGCGACGAGATCGATCGCGCAATTCTGCGCAGCCTGCAGGCCAGTGCCGATCAGTCGACAACGCAGTTGGCGGCCAGGCTGGGTCTCAGCCAGCCCGCGGTCTGGCGGCGGATCAAGCGCCTGGAGGAGGCAGGCGTGATCGCGCGGCGGCGTCTGGTGCTGGATGCGGAACGGGTGGGGTATGGGGTGACTGTCTTTCTGGGGATCAAACTGGCCACGAAGGGCCGCGTCAGTCTGGAAGACTTCGAGCGTGCGGTCGGTGCCATCCCCGAGGTGCAATCGGTCGCGCATGTCCTGGGCCTTTATGACTACCGCCTGCGGGTCGTGGCCCGCGATCTGGCCGATTTCGAGCGGGTCCTGCGGCGTCGCATCATGACGATGCCGGGGGTAGGGGATGTCGAGGCGAATGTGCTTTTGAGCGAGGAACGCCGCCCGGGGCCGATTTGATCCGCTCGGATTAGCCTTTGTTTAATGTCGCGGCGCTAGGAAGTCACGATTGTCAGCCGATGGGCCCGCGCCGTGCTTCCTGTTCGAAAACCCATTCACGTCGTTATCGGGATCACAGTCGTCGTCCTGCTGGCCGTGGGCCTGATCCAGATTCATGTGGCGATCAACTATCCGCCCGAGATGCACGATGTCATCCGCATCAGGGCCACGATGGCGACGGTCGTTGTCACGGGGCTGCTGGCCACGCTTATTCTTCTGCAGCAACGCCGACTTGTTCTGCTGGCGGACGAACTGCAGCGCCTTCTGGACCGTGACCGGCTGACGAACGTCGCGACGCGGGACTTTTTCTTCAACCGGATGAACAAACGGCCCGAAGCCTATGGTGTCTCGCTGATGGTCGACATCGACAAGTTCAAGACGATCAATGATACATACGGCCACCTTGCGGGCGATCAGGTGATTGCGCGGGTGGCCAATGTGCTGTGCAGAAATGTGCGCGGGGATGATCTGGTATGCCGGTTCGGCGGAGAGGAATTTATCGTCTTCCTGCATGATCAAACACTCGAAACCGGCTTCGCCATCGCAGAGCGGATGCGCCGGACCATCGAAACGGATGTGGTCGATTTCAACGGCATAGCGGTCAGCGCGACCGTTTCGATCGGTGGTTCTCTCAAGGATCACATCATGGACATCGAACTGGCTATATCAGAGGCGGATGAGGCGCTCTATCGGGCCAAGGCATTGGGGCGCAACCGGACGGTGTTCGCGGGCGCGGAGGTTGGAAAGGAAGGGGGTGCGGCAATCGATCCGGGCGATGCTGCCGATTGACGGCTTTGCCTGATGCGCATTGCTTGGTAAGGCTGGTGCGACAGTGCAAGGAGCGTGACATGGACAGCAGACCGCAGGCAGTCGATCCCGATGGGCTGATGGAGTTTTCGGTGGTCTTCACCGACAGGTCTCTCAATCACATGTCCAAGGCCTTTCAGGGTGTCATGACCGATATCTCGGCCATGTTGAAAGAGGTCTACAATGCCGATGCGACGGCCCTTGTTCCCGGCGGCGGCACCTACGCGATGGAGGCCGTCGCGCGCCAGTTCGGCGCGGGTGCCCATGCTTTTGTCGTCCGTAACGGCTGGTTCTCATACCGCTGGTCGCAGATATTCGAGGCCGGTGACTTCACTGCCAAGACAACGGTTCTGAAGGCCCGACAGACAGGCAATGATACGCGCGCGCCCTTCGCGCCTGCGCCGATTGCGGATGTTGTCGCTGCGATCACAGAGGCGAGGCCCGATGTGGTATTCGCGCCTCATGTGGAGACATCCGCAGGGATCATTCTGCCTGACGATTATATCAGGGCCATGGCCGATGCGGCGCATGAAGTCGGGGCAATCGTCGTGCTGGACTGTATCGCGTCCGGTTGTGCATGGATCGACATGAAGGCGACGGGTGTCGACGTCCTGATTTCGGCGCCGCAGAAAGGCTGGTCCTCGACCCCGAGCGCGGGGCTGGTGATGATGTCCGAACGCGCCGTGGCGCGGATGGCCGAGACGTCATCCAATTCCTTCGCCGTGGACCTGAAGAAATGGCACGGTATCATGCAGGCCTACGAGAATGGCGGCCATGCTTATCACGCGACGATGCCGACGGACGGGCTGCGGGCCTTCCGCGATACGATGCTGGAAACGCGTGACTTCGGGTTCGACAGGCTGAAGGACGCCCAGTGGGCGCTTGGCAATGCCGTGCGCAAGGCTTTGGCGGAAAAGGGGATCAAATCGGTCGCCGCCGATGGCTTTGGTGCCCCGGGCGTGGTGGTCAGCTATACCGATGATCCGGCCGTCCAGAACGGGTCAAAGTTCATGGCCGAGGGCATGCAGATCGCCGCAGGTGTGCCGCTGCAATGCGACGAGCCTGCCGACTTCCGCACTTTCCGGATCGGTCTGTTCGGGCTGGACAAGCTTTACGATGTACAAGGCACCCTTGATCGCTTGGTGCCCGTGCTTGACCGCGTGCTCTAGGCCACCGACTCATAAACCTTCAACCAGATACGTGTTGCAGCGAGTTTGACG
>NZ_DAIPIW010000066.1:0-14376 GCF_036770585.1 Yoonia sp.
GCGCCTGAAAGGTCATCGAGCGCGCGCTGAAGCTGGGGCGGTCCATCTGGTAGACGCGCGCGGTCGCGGGTTCGGCGCGCATCGCGCCAAATGTCGCTGTGGCAACGGTGGTCGAGGCGCGATGCCCCGCGTCGGCCAGCGCATGCCGGATCGCCGAGATCAGCAGCCCACGGACGGTCCCGGGATCGCGGAACCGCACCTCGGCCTTGGCGGGATGCACGTTCACATCCACCAGCACCGGATCGCAATCCACGAACAGCGCCGCCACCGGATGCCGGTCGCGCGACAGCACATCCATATAGGCGGCGCGCAAGGCACCCAGCAGCATCTTGTCGCGCACGGGCCTGCCGTTGACGAACAGATACTGCGCCACCGCCGCGCCACGCGAATAGGTCGGCAGGGCGGCAAAGCCGGTCAGGTGAAAGCCGTCGCGTTCCGCATCGATGCGCAGAGCGTTTTCCGCGAAATCACGGCCAAGCACAGTCCGCAAGCGCCCGTGCAGCGCCGCGAACAGATCACCCGTTTCGGCATCGGCGCGGAACACCACGCGCGGGTCGCCACCCGTGGCATCGCGCAAGGTGAAGCTGACGAAGGGTTCCGCCATCGCCAGACGCTTGACCACATCCGTCACCGCCTGCGCCTCGGCGCGGTCGGTGCGCAGGAATTTCAGGCGGGCCGGCGTGGCATAGAACATGTCCCGCAGCTCGATCACCGTGCCGCCGGACAGGGCCGCCGGTCTGACCGCCTGCATCTGACCGCCTGCCACGCTGATATTCGCGGCCTCGGCCCCTTTCGCGCGCGCCGTGATCGACAGCCGCCCGACAGCGCCAAGACTGGGCAAAGCCTCGCCCCGGAACCCGAAAGAGCGGATGTTCAAAAGGTCCGACCCGTCGATCTTCGATGTTGCATGGCGCGACAGGGCCAGAGGCAGGTCTTCGGGAGTCATACCGCAACCGTCGTCCGTCACGCGGATCAGGGTCTTGCCGCCATCGGCGATCACCACCTCGATCCGGCTGGCGCCCGCGTCGATGCTGTTTTCCACCAGTTCCTTGACCGCCGAGGCAGGCCGTTCCAGCACCTCGCCCGCCGCAATCCGGTTGATTGCGGCCTCGTCCAACTGCCGGATCACCGGAGCTTGCTTTATCTGGGGGTCTGCAATTGCCATGCCACAAGGTCTAGCATGGCAAGCCGCGATTCTGCGAGACGGAAAAGGTGGACTTGCCCTATTGCGTGCTCTCCAGCCCGACCGGCTGGCCGACGACCACGAAATGCAGGTCCTCGGGGCGCATCAGTTCCGCCGCGACCCTGCGAACATCATCCAGCGTCACCGCCTCGACATAGGCGTTGCGGTCGATCACATAGGCGGGCGGCAGCCCCACCATCTGCATTCCGGCCATGATTCTGGCGATCTCGGCGTTGCCGTCGAAGCGCAGCGGGTATTCACCGGTTAGAAAGGTCTTGGCGGTGGCCAGTTCCTCGGCGGTCATGCCGTCTTCGGCCATGCGGGCCCATTCGGCGCGAATGACATCGATGGCTTCCGCAATGGTTTCATTCGATGACGCCACCGAGCCCAGCATCATTTCGGCATGGAACTTGGGCACCAAGGACGTGCCGATCCCATAGGTCAGGCCGCGCCTTTCGCGCACCTCGGTCATCAGGCGGGATGAAAAGCCCCCGGCGCCAAGAACGTGGTTGATCACGAAGGCGGTGAAAAAGTCGTCATCGTCACGTTTGATGCCCGCATGCCCGAAGAGCGCAACAGACTGCGGTGTCGCGAAGTCCACAACCGTCACGCCGCCGTCCAGACCAAAGGCCACATGCCCGGGCTCGGGCGGGCCTTCGGCGGGCAGTTCACCCAGCAGCGCATCCAGCATCTCGCCGATCGTTTCGGCGGTCGTATCGCCCACGGCCGAGACATAAAGCCGGTCGCGGGTCAGCGCGTTCCGGTGCGCGGTGATCAGGTCATCGCGGGTCAGCGCGTTCACGCTGTCGGTCGTGCCGTCGATGGCAGAGCCATAGGGATGATCTCCGAAGGCCGCGGCGTTGAAGACGGCGTTGGCGATGGAATTGGGGTCCTTTGCATCGCTCGCGATTCCGGCCAGCACCTGCGCGCGCACGCGGTCGATGGCGTCCTGATCGAAGGTCGGCTCGATCAACGCCTTGCGCAAGAGTTCCAGCGCCTCGGCCTTGTTTTCGGTCAGGAACCGCGCCGAGATCGACAGGCTGTCGTCGAAGGCGCGAAAGCTGAAACTGGCGGCAAGGCGTTCCAGCTCCGTCTGGAATTCCTGCGCGGTCATGCCTGCGGCACCTTCCTCCAGCAGGGCGGTCATCAGGTTCGTCGCCCCGCGTTTGCCCGGCAGGTCAAGCGCGGCACCCCCACGAAAGCGGATTTCCAGCGCCACAAAAGGGATGGAAGGTTCTTCGACCACCCAGGCATTGACGCCACCCTCAGAGGTGACCTGCTTGATGTCGATTTCCGCATGTGCCGTTGCGCCAAAGAGGGCAAGGCAAATGATCAGGGCGTAGCGCAGCATTACATCGCCTCCTCTTGGCTCGGTGCGACCCAACCGGTGACCGAGCGCTCGCGCAGCAGCACCTTGGCGGCAACCGCCTTGATGTCGGCCTCGGTGACCGCTTGCAGCACGTCGGGCCATGCCTGCACGTCCGCAACCGTCAATCCTTGTGTCAGGGCCGCGCCATAGCGGCGGGCCAGACCTTCGGTATTGTCCATGGCGTAGATTTCAGAGGCGCGCAGTTGGGTGCGGATGCTATCCATCCGCGCGGGGTCGATCTCGGCGGCAAGGAAGTCGGCGATCACCTGATCCATCGCCGCTTCTGCCTCTGACAGGGTCACGCCCTCGGCGGGCACGACCGACAGGGAAAAGATCGTCTCGTCGAGGCTGGCGCCACTGTAGGACGCATTGGTCCAGATCGCAGTTTGCGTGTCGAATTGCAGCGCCTGCCCCAAGGCAGAGGTGAAGGGCGAACCGCCAAGCAGTTCGGCCAGATAGACCAATGCGGCCGCATCTTCCTGCGCGCCGCTGTCGCGTTCCGGCGCAAGGTATGACCGGACAAGGAACGGCTGGCTGACCCGCGGGTCGATATAGGTCAGGCGACGCTCGGCGCGGTGCGGCGGTTCTTCGGGGCGAAGACGTTCGGGCATGTCCGCCTTGGCGGGGATCACGCCGTAGTATTGTTCGGCCAGTGCCCGCACCTCTTCGGGCACGACGTCTCCGGCGACGATCAGAATGGCGTTGTTGGGCGCATAGTGGCGATCGTAGAATGCCATCACGTCGTCCATGTCCAACTGTTCCATCTCGTGCATCCAACCGATGATGGGCACGCCGTAGCGGTGGTTCTGGTACAGCGCCGCGTTGAACTGTTCGCGGGCAAGGGCGTTGGGGTTGTTCTCGGTCCGCTGGTTGCGTTCTTCGATGATCACTTGCCGTTCGGTGACGATGTCCTCTTGGGTCAGCCGCAGGTTCTGCATCCGCTCGCTTTCCATCTGCATCATCAGTTCCAGCCGGTCAGCGGCGACACGCTGGAAATACGCGGTGAAATCGTAGCTGGTGAAAGCGTTGTCGCGCCCGCCATTGGCAGCCACGGTGGCCGAGAATTCACCCGGTGCCAGATTTTCGGTGCCCTTGAACATCAGGTGTTCGAGAAAATGAGCGACCCCCGAGACACCTTCCGGCTCATCCGCCGACCCGACCCGATACCAGACCATATGCACGACCACCGGTGCGCGGTTGTCCTCGATCACGACAACCTCCATCCCGTTGTCGAGCGTGAAGGTCGTGACCTCTTCCGCCCAAAGGACAAGCGGCGCGAAGGCAAGGGCGAGGGCGGCAAAAAGGCGTGTCATGGGTGTCCGTCGGCTGTTGTGTCGTGCAATAACTACGCTTCAGCCCAAGCGGATCAAGAGACCATACGCGGATGTGAGGGGTCAGCGGGGATCGGCCAGATTGCGACCGCCCGGTGTCGGCGTCGGCAAGGCATTCGTCGGCGGGATGACCAAAGGCGCGTTCAGCCGCAAGGCCGAGGCATCCGGCCCGCCGCCTTCGATCGCCATGGGGTTGCTGAAATCGGGGTCAGGCGCACCGCAGGCCGCCGCGAGCGACAGGATCACAACTGAGAAAACGAGCTTACGCATCAATGGTCCCTTTGGTCTGCTTGGGTAGTCTTATCGCACCCGGTCCAGCGCGTCACGCCGCTTTCTTGCCGTCATCCGACAGGAAGGCAAGCCCCACCGCCCCCACGAAAATCGAGATGTCAGCGACGTTGAAAGCATAAGGATTGGTGAAACCGCAGCAGGACATGTTCAGGAAATCCGCCACCGCGCCATAAAGCAACCGGTCGATCACATTGCCGATTGCACCGCCCAAAAGCAGCCCGCCCGCCAGATACATCCACCGACTGCGCGGCGCGCGGCGCAGCCACCAGACCACGGCGACCGAGATGACAAGCGCCACACCGATCAGCACCCAGCGCATGTCGAATGCGGCAAAGAGGCCGAAGTTGACGCCACGGTTCCAAGCCATCGTCAGACGCAGATAGGGGTCAAAGACATCGACGGGCGGCGGATAGGGCAAGATCCCGCTTTCGGGCCTGACCTGATCCCAGCTCAGGCCGAAGACGTTGAACAGCACATGAAACTTGATCACCTGATCAAGAAAGAAGATCGCGATTGCTGTCCATGTCATCAGGCGCATCTTGCGTGGTCCTTAGTGGCGGAAGTGGCGCATGCCGGTAAAGACCATGGCGATGCCGGCCTCGTCGGCGGCGGCGATCACCTCGTCATCGCGCATCGAACCGCCGGGCTGGATCACGCAGGTGGCACCTGCGGCTGCGGCCTCCATCAGGCCGTCGGCGAAGGGGAAGAAGGCGTCGGATGCCACCGCAGAGCCTTTGGTCAGCGGTGCGGGCAGGCCCATCGCCTCGGCCATGCGCTCGGCCTTTTTGGCGGCGATCAGCGCGCTGTCGAGGCGCGACATCTGGCCTGCGCCGACACCGACCGTCGCCTTGTCCTTCACATAGACAATCGCATTGGATTTGACGTGCTTGGCGACCTTCCATGCAAAGAGCAGGTCGTCCATCTGTTCCGGCGAGGGGGCTTTCCTGGTGACAACCTTCAGGTCATCCATCCCCACATAGCCGGTGTCCTTGTCCTGCACCAGCATCCCGCCCGCCACTTGGCGGTAGGTGGTGATCGGGGCTTTAACATCGGGCAGGCCATCCGTTGTCAGCAGGCGCAGGTTCTTCTTGGCGGCGAAAACGGCCTTGGCCGCATCGGAAGCCCCGGGGGCGATGACGACTTCGGTGAAAATCTCGGTGATCGCCAGTGCTGTCGCCTCGTCCAGAGGCTGGTTCAGGGCGACGATCCCGCCAAAGGCGCTGGTGCGGTCGCAGTCGAAGGCGCTGCGGTAGGCCTCGTGCAGGGTCGCACCACGGGCCACGCCGCAGGGGTTGGCGTGTTTGATGATGGCGACGGCGGGGCCATCGGCGGGGTCGAATTCCGCGACCAGTTCGAAAGCGGCGTCGGTGTCGTTGATGTTGTTGTAGGACAATTCCTTGCCCTGATGCTGCACCGCGGTCGCGACGCCGGGGCGGTGCGTGCCATCGGTATAGAAAGCCGCCGCTTGATGGCTGTTCTCGCCATAGCGCATGACTTGGCGGAACGTCCCGCTGAAGGACCGGCGGCGCGGGGTCGCATCACCGATCGCAGCGGCCATCCAAGTGCTGACGGCGGTGTCATAGGCGGCGGTGCGGGCATAGGCGGTCTGCGCCAACCGCTGCCGCAGGGCCAGCGTCGTGTGCCCGTCATGCGCGTCGAGTTCCGCCAAGAGGGGCGCGTAGTCTTCCACATCCGTCACCACACAGACAAAGGCATGGTTCTTGGCCGCCGAGCGGATCATCGCAGGGCCGCCGATGTCGATATTCTCGAGGCAGGTCTCGGCGTCGGCGCCTATGGCCACTGTTTCCTCGAAGGGGTAGAGGTTGACGACCACCAGATCGATCCCGCCGATCCCGTGCTCGGCCATCGCGTCGGTGTGGCTGTCCAGATCGCGGCGGGCCAGGATGCCGCCATGCACCACCGGATGCAGCGTCTTGACGCGGCCATCCATCATTTCGGGAAAACCGGTGACTTCGGCCACGTCGGTCACGTCCAGCCCCGCATCGCGCAGCGCCTTGGCGGTCCCGCCTGTCGACAAAAGCTGCACCCCGCGTGCGGCCAGCGCCTTGCCCAGATCGATCAGACCGGTCTTGTCAGAGACGGAAAGAAGCGCGCGGCGCAGCGGAGCGAGATCGGTCATGGTTTTCCCCAGCAAAGTCAGTCTGTCAGATCCATCGGGTCGGTCTCGGACACATCACGCAGGAAGCCCGGCGTTTCCGGTGCCTTGGACAGCGACCAACGGATGCGTGTCGCATAGGCCAAAGCGTGACCGGATAAAACCATCTGTTGCGTCGCGCGGGGCTTTAATCGTCCGTTTTGCAGATAAACCGAGGCCGAAAGTGACAGTTTCGCCGTTCCATCATGCCGGAAAACCCAGGTCTCTCCGGACGCGAGCTGTAGCGAGGCCAGCGTGCCGTCCGTGTCGATATGGGGGGTGACGTCGGGATGCAGATGGAACCGGATCGCAAAGGGAATGCCCATATCGACCGAAGAGGTCAGGATCTTGTCGAAGCGCGCCTCATCGTCCTTGTCGAGTGTGGTGAAAATATCGTCGCCTTTCAGCGTGGCACCATCGACCGACAGGGTCAGGACACGGGCATGGGTGATCCCGTGACTGGCCTGATAGCCGTCATGCGCAAGTTCCAGCTTGCGGCCGATTCCGGCGCTCAGAAAATTGCAGCGGACCAGCCTTGGCACTTCGACCAGCAGTTCGCGTCGCTGATCATCCACAGCTGCTGCGGACAGATGCGAGGACGATACGCCCTCGATCATCATGGTCGAGTGACTGGGTGTCGCCCTGCTTGCCCTGCGCCACTCTTTGCCGAAACGCCGCCCCGATCCGCAGTTGACGATCAGCGGGCGGCGACCGGATGTCATCTCCAGCGCCAGGGTGCTGGCATGGGCATCGACCGAGGTTTCACCCGTCGGCGGGGCGGCCGCATCGACGATGACCGTGGTGCGCCCGCAGCTAAGCCGTGCATAGCCCATGTGCAAAGCGTGTTTTGGCAGCGAACGGACACCTGCGGCGGCGAGTGCCGCGTCAAGTCGCCCCTCGATCCCCGCACCGCCCCCGTGAAACCGCGCGAGGCTGCCATCGGCATGACGCAAGGCGCGCAAGACCGGGGCGATCCGCAAGATCGCGCTTGTGATCGAAGGGGGTGGTATCCGTCCGGCCTCGGTCAGCACATCCCGCGCGAGGTTCAGCAGGCCCAGAACCTCCAGCAGTTCTTCGGGGTTGCGGGTGGCGATCCCGCCCTGCGCGTCGATCTGCGTGTCGCAGTCTATGGCAAGCGCGGCAACGGCCTCGTCCACGCTTGCCGCCATGTCCTTCAACGTCAGCCCTGCATAGATCAGACCGGCCAGCGCCTCGAACCGGCGAAGACCCGGCTGCGCGGCCTTCCAGCGGCGCGCCAGAAACAAAGTCTGCTGGCCCATGCTGCGAAACAGCCGGTCTGTCGCCTGCTTGTCCTGCCCGCGCATGATGAAATAGCCGTGGTTGATCAGGCGGATCAGGCGGCGTCCGGTAATCCCCGGTGTCCAGCCCGCACCGCGCCCGTCACCGTAGCGGTCCAGCCATTCCCGCACCCAGAGCCGGGCCTTTTCGCGGGCCAGTTCGTCGCCAAGTGCCGCAAGGTCGTCCAGCCAGACGCAGCCGTGTATCTGGTCGCGCACCTCGGGATTGTCTTTCGCGACGTCCCAGATGGATGTCTTCGGCCCCTCGACCCGCAGCCCCGAAAACAGAAAATGCCCGTCGATCAACTGTTTGCCGCGCGCGACAACACCGATCGTCCGAGGATCCGGCACCGCCACAAAGGACGTCGAGACCGCGACACGGGCGGCCCGCCGCGCATGATGGCGATGCATGAAGCGCGTGCCGCTTTCACGGAGTTTCTTGAGCTGGAACAACGCTGCCGCCTCGGTCAACTGGTCACTTCGTCTGGTTGGTCAGACCATAGGAAATGGGTCTGCCGAAGTCACGCAGGCTTTCGTAACAGGGCAATGTAAAACCCGTCCATCCCGCCGAGATCGGGCCAGTAATCGGGCCGCAGGCGCAACCCGCCCTCGGGCGTGCGCCAGGTCTGATCGACGCCTTCCAGGGCGAGGGCATCCGCAAGCACCGCCACGCCCGGATGGCGGTCCAGGGCCTCTTCGATCTGCACCTCGCCCTCGTCCGGCAGCAGCGAGCAGGTGCAGAACACCAGCCGTCCGCCGGGTTTCAAAAGGCCAAGCGCATGGTCGATCAAGGCGGCCTGCTGGTCGATCAGGGCGCCGAAGTCCGATCCGTCCTTGGCGTAAGGCAGGTCGGGATGGCGGCGGATCGTGCCGGTGGCCGAACAGGGCGCATCCAGCAAGACCACGTCAAAGCCGCCGTCGTCAAAGGCGAAGGCATCGCTGACGACGGTTCTTGCCTCTAGCCCCGTCCGATCAAGGTTCGCCGCGACCCTTTCCATCCGGCGCTCCGAGATGTCGACGGCGGTGACCGCTGCACCGGCGGCGGCCAGTTGCAACGTCTTGCCGCCGGGGGCCGCGCAGAGGTCGAGCGCGCGCAGCCCGTCGATATCGCCAAGGGTCCGGACCGGCAGTGCCGCCGCCGCGTCCTGCACCCACCAGTCACCCCTGTCATAGCCGGGCAAGGCCGAGACCTGACCCGCATCCGCAAGCCGCACCGATCCCGTCGGCAGAACGATGCCGCCCAGCGCATGGGCGACCGCGCCGGGATCGCCCTTGGCCGTCAGGTCAAGCGGCGCACCTGCGAAATGGGCGGCTTCGATGGCTTCCACTGCCTCGCGGCCCCAAGCGGCCACCAAAGGCTGCCGGAACCAACCCGGGGTGAGAGGGACAGGGCGCTTCTGCCATCCATCGGGGCCTTCGGTGGCCACCTTGCGCAAGACCGCATTCACCAACCCCTTCATCGCGGCGGTGCGCTTGTCACGGGCGACGATCTCGACATAGGCGTTCACGACGCCATGCGCCGCCTCGCCGGAACACAGCTCCAGCGTGCCCAGCCGCAGGGCGTTCATCACGTGCAGGGGCGGCGATTTCTTCAGATAGGGCTTCAGCATCCTGTCTGCACGATCCAGTCCGCGCAGGGCATCCGTGGCAAGGCGCTGGGCGCGGGCGCGCGCGTCCGCCCCGAGCTGTGACAGGGCACCTGCCGCGACCAGTTCGGACAGAAGCCGCCCCTCGCCGATGATCTGCATCAGCAGGTAATGCGCCGTGCGGCGGGCGGGCAGGCCGGTCTGGTCCATGGTCACTCACTTGAAGGCGGGTCGCGACGGGGTATATCAAGATGCACACCCGCCACAAGACGCACGACACCCTATGTCCGAGACCGAAAAAGACCTGTCGCCTGCCGCGCAGCGCGCCCTTGCCGAGGCGGAAGAGCGCCGCAAGACCGCCAAGGCGGATGCGCTTCCGCCGGAACTGGGCGGCCGCGACGGCCCCGAGCCTGTCCGCTATGGCGACTGGGAAAAGAAGGGGATTGCCGTCGACTTCTAGGCCCCGCCAGTCACGGCCCCTTTTGATTATTTTGATCCTATCCGACCGACGAAGCTTGAGCATTCCGCGGATGGTTGTAGTTTGCCCGCATTAAGTGAAAGGAAGCACTGTGCTGGCAAAAGGGATCTTTGCGGTTGTGGCCTGCCTGAGTTTGGCCGCATGTGGCCTTCCCCGCGGTGCCGGCTTTCAGTCCGAGGTAATCGGAACCGTCGGCGATACGGCCACGCAGAACGCCAACGGTTTCACCACCTACAAGGTCAACAGCGAGAACCTGCGCCAGATACAAGCCTGGGGTGGCGCACAGCCGACACCCTTGCAGTGGCCCGCAGCACAGGACCAGCCCGCCTCTCTGATCATCGCGCCGGGCGATATGCTGCAGTTGACAATCTGGGATGCGGAAGAGAACTCGATCTTCGGTCCGGCGGGCGTGACGCCATTGCAACCGACCGAGGTGGACGCCGCGGGGCGCATCTTTGTGCCGTTCATCGGCGAACTGCGTGTCTCGGGCATGGCGCCGTCGACCGCGCGCCAGCGGATCGAGGAAGAACTGGTCATGACCGTGCCCTCTGCGCAGGTGCAGCTGGTCGTCGAACCCGGTCAGGGCAATACCGCGAACCTGTCGTCAGGCGTGACGGCCCCCGGGCTTTATCCGCTGCCCCGGCGCAACTTCCGCATCCTCGATCTGTTCTCGCTGGCCGGTGGTGTGGATCGGACGCTGAATGCGCCACAGGTTAGGCTTGTCCGGGACAACCGGACCTTCGGGGTCTCTTATGCGCGTCTGGAAGAGGAACCCGGCCTCAATATCGCGGTGCGCGGTGGTGACCGGATTTATGTGATCAACGACGACCGCAAGTTCATCACGCTGGGCGCGACCGGCAGCCAGTCGATCGTCGACTTCCCCGAACCTGAACTTTCGGCGCTCGAAGCCATCGCCTTTATCGGCGGCGTCAATCCGGGCACGGCAAATCCCGAAGGCGTTTTGATCATGCGCGAGTATCCGGCCGATCAGGTCCGCGACGGCATTGCCGGTCCGCCGGAGGAACGGGTGGTCTTCATCATCGACCTGACCGATGCCGACGGGCTTTTCGCGGCGGGCCGCTTCATGATCGAAGATGGCGACCTGATCTACGGCACCGAAAGCGCGCTCGGACCGTTCCTGACGGCGGTCGGTCTGGGCAATACCGTATCGACCACCCTCAACTGAGGTTCAGAACAGCGTGATGTCATCGGCAAGGGCTGACAGATCGGTGACCCCGCCGATCCAGAGGCTGTCGCCCGTATCGAAGCCGATGATCGTGCCATAGGCATCCGTGGTGGCGTAGAGCATCAAGAGATCCTCGGCCGAGGTCAGCCCCGTCCAGAGGCGCGCATCAAGGATGATACGGTCCTCGCCCAGGGTGAAATCCTCGATCCGGTCGTGGCCTGCGTTGAAGACGAAAGTATCCGCCCCCGGTCCGCCGGTCAGGATATCGTCGCCCGCGCCGCCGTCCAGCCAGTCATCGCCCGCACCGCCCAACAGGCGGTCCGCGCCATCCCCGCCCAGCAAGCGGTCGTTGCCGTTGCCCCCGAAGACAAGGTCATCGCCTGCGCCCGCATGGATCGTATCGTTGCCGTCCTTGCCGACGATCAGGTCGGCACCCGGCGTGCCGATCAGCAGGTTGCCCGTCGGACTGCCGGCAATCATCGGATCATCCGCACCGCGCCCCAGCCCCTTGCGCAAGTCCGCCAAGGCGCTTGCCGCGATCAGGTCATGGGCCATCAGCGGGACAAAAGCCGCATCCGCGGGCGTCGGGGCAGGTGTGCCGGTCGGGTCAGGGACCGGTGTCGGCGGCCCGGGAAACCCGGGCTGAAGATCGGTCGACAGCCGCGATGCGCCGATCAGGTCGCCGCTGTCCAGCAACCGATAGTCGATCGGGTTGCCGTCCGCGCTTTGCACGATCAGCACCTCGTCGCCATACCGGATTTCCATCCCGTCACTGCGCAGGCTGATCGTGAGTTGCGAGATATCGCGCAGAAGCGGCCAGAGCGACAGATCGATCCGGTCCTCGCCCGGGGTGAAATCCACGATCGTGTCCAGCTCGCCATCGGCCGAGAGCAGAAACAGGTCCCGCCCGGGACCACCCGCCATGATGTCCTGACCCGCGCCATCGTAGAGAATGTCGTCCCCCGCGCCCCCGCTGATCAGATCGTCACCATCGCCCCCCTGCAGGATGTCAAAGCCGTTTGTGCCCACCAGCACCCCACCTGCCGGCGGGGCCGCCGCGGTGATCCCCGCCGGTCCGGTCTGAAACCGAAGCTGGGTGACGCCGGCCTCGCTGCTGCTGGCGGCGAAGATATCCAGACCGCCCTGCGCCAGATCCCCCACCGCCGCAATCGCGCTGATATTGTTCAGGCCGATCTCGTCGGTGTCTTCGAAGACCGCACGATGAACAAGCGTGCCGCCATCGAGCAGGACAAAGACCGACACCCCGTCATCCGCGCCACCGGCGATGACGTAGGTCTTGCCGTCCTTCTCGATCACCTCCAGCGCGGTGATCCCGCCAAAGCGTGTATCGCGGCTGTCCATGACGTGGTCGCGGATCGTCAGCGCCCCGTCTGCCCCCACCTCGATCACCGTCAGGCTCTGGCTGCCTGCGGCACCGAGGATCGCATAGGTCTTGCCGCCGATCTGGGCGCTGTCCAGAACCGAGGGCGCGCTGATCCAGAGGCTGTCTTCGACACCCAAGGTGACAGGCGCGCCAAGGCTGCCGTCGCCCGCGATCAGGCGGGATGCGATCCCGTTCTGTGCCACGCTGGCGGTCAGCAGAAACGATTGCCCCGCGACGGTCGCGATGGTTGTCGCCGAGACCTGCGCCATGGTGGCGACGGTCGGGTCGGTCAGCAGATCATGTCCGGTCAAGCTGCCAGAGGCATCGAAGATCAATTGCCCGATCCCCGCTTGACCGGCAAAAGCGCCATAGATGAACGTCGCACCCCCCGCCTGATGCGTCACCGCGTGCTGGAATGTGCCAAAGGCATCGGGCAAGGAAACAAGCGTGGTCGCCGCCCCAAGGCTGCCGTCGGCAAGCACCCGCAGGCTTTGCAGGTCGCCAGCGGCGGCCCCCCCCGTCACCAGCCAGGTCCCCGACCCCGTCGAGAATGCCGCCATAAGGCCCGACCCGCCCGCCGCCAGTTGCCCTGCAAATCCGACCGCGTCACCCAGCGACAGCCCCGAAGCCGACAGTCCCCAATGCTGAAGGACACCGTCATAGCGTGTCGCGCTGTAAAGCTGCGGTGCGCCGCCGGTCTCAAGCACCAGCAGGTCCGTGATCCGCGAATGGCTTTCGCTGCTGCCGCTGGCAAGAAAGCTGATGACACTGATCTGCGACATGGCCCCCCCCGCTGTCCGACACGGCGGCAGGCTAGACTGCGGCCCTTAACGCAGGGCAAAACCTGCCGGGAAAACCGCTTTGCATTTGGCTAAAAACCGTCGCGAAGTTTAGCCGTTCCCGTAGCCGTCAGGGTTCTGCGACTGCCAGCGCCACGTGCTGGCCATCATCTCGTCAAGCGAGTGTTCGGCGCGCCATCCGAAGGCTGCCTTTGCGCGCGACGGGTCGGCCTGCATGGCCGCGATATCACCGGCGCGGCGCGGGGCTGTCCGCGTGGGGATGGGTGCGCCGCAGGCCCGTTCGAAGGCCGCGACCATCTGGCGGACACTGACGCTTTGGCCCGTCCCGATATTGAACGGCTGGCATCCGGCATTTCCGGCGGCATAGCCCAGCGCCGCCACATGCGCCCGTGCCAGATCGACCACATGGATATAGTCGCGCAGGCCGGTCCCGTCGGGGGTGTCGTAATCCGTGCCGAAGACCTGCAACGCAGGCCGCTTGCCGATGGCGACCTGGGCGATATAGGGGACCAGATTGTTGGGGATGTCGCTTGGGTCTTCGCCGATCTCGCCGGAATGATGCGCGCCGACCGGATTGAAATAGCGCAACAGTACGGCCGCCCTGTCGCCCGCCTGTTTGGACCAATCGGCCAGTATCTGTTCGGCCATCAGCTTGGTGCGGCCATAGACCGACAAGGGCGCTGTCGGATGCGCCTCGTCATAGGGCAGATACACCGGTTCGCCGTAGACCGTCGCGGACGACGAAAAGATGATCTTGCGGCAGCCCGCGCGGTCCATCGCGTGCAACAGGGTCAACGTCCCGCCGACATTGACGTCGTAATAGGCAAGGGGTCGTTCTTCGCTTTCGCCAACGGCCTTGAGGCCCGCGAAATGGATCACCGCTTCGGGTTCGAAGTCGCTGAACACGGCGTCCAGTCCGGCTGCGTCACGCACATCGCCGGTGACATCCCCCAGCTTGCCGTTGGAAAGGCTGCGGACGCGGTCCAGCACCTTGGGGTTCGCGTTGACATAGCTGTCGTAGACGCAGACTTCGTGGCCCTGCGCCATCAGCTCGAGCAGGGTGTGGCTGCCGATGTAGCCTGCTCCGCCGGTCACCAATACGCGCATGCTGTTTCCTTATCCCTACAGGCGCGTGTCTAGGCAGAATACCGCCCCGGTGCAACGCAGACCGTTCGTCATTCGTTAACCCAAGGACGGTGCTGCAAGCCGGTCTTTACGGCTTGGCGGACAGGGTCGGGCCGTCACATCTCTACCGGAAAGGGTTCCCAATGGCCGAGCAAACACCGAGACTTTCACTGCCCATCATCATGCCTGC